>QBUN01000262.1 GCA_013180565.1 Candidatus Methanophaga sp. GoMg3.2
GTCGCTCCACTTTACCGCAAGCGACCGATATACTATGACTAATTTGTTTATGCTGTTACACGGTGTTAAAATCTACCCTTAGGATTATCCTATCGAAGATATTTCTTGGTTATGAAATCTTGTAGATTTTGATAACTACGGACGCTCAACATTCAACATGCCCCTCATGTAATCTGCTTCAGCGGATATTAGGGATATTGAGTTACCCATACAAAACAGCGAAGAGCCATATTTCGTTGGTCATTTTCGACCTTCACTTTACCACGAAGATCAAATATCGCCTCAAAAAGCCGCTGTAAAGTCATTTTTTCACCATTGAAGCATTCATCCACCATATACGAGCAGATATTTGCAAACGAAATTCTGAAACAGGTCATTATCTGGTCTAGCTCCACATCCACACGGTAAATCTTCTTCGTATCTCTGATCCTTGCGAGCTCCTCTTTCTTCTTCTTCAACGATTTAAAATGCTTCTCGTGACTTTTCTCTATCTTCTTTATCTCCTAATTTGTTTTAATTTCTATAAATTTCATCTAATATTTGTTTTACATCTTCAGGACTTCCCTCGGACATAAGATAAAATCCAAAATAGTATTTAGCACCACTATGCTCAATCACTAAACCCTTTCGAAAAAGTGACAAAAATGGCCCTCTAGCAATTTCGTAGTGAGTAATTTCGTCATATGGAAAAACTAAATGCATTTCGCCACCATCAAATGTATAAACTCCAGATCCATTAACCTGTAGTAGATTACTTAAAATACTTTCAAAAACTTTTTTAGTAGTATCTGATAATCGGCCATCCGTTGTAAAAACGATATGAGAATCGCTTAAAATAAGGGAACCCTCCGTGCTGTTAATATCAGTAACATAACTGACTTTGTAAGTGTCCATTTCACACCGCCCTTCCTATAACGTTTGAATCTCAGGATTTATAAGCTTTTCACTTTTTTTGATTGTTATCCTGATGGATTACTATACCCCCATTGGATTGGCTCAAAATTTGAAATTGCTCAATATCTTGAGGTCAGAAAATCCTAAACAGAAGAGCAAGAAAAATCATGGAGTTATCGATACTCTTCTCAATTTTTGTTGCAAACTCGTTTTTTGATCACATTAAATTAAAGCATAGAATACATATAAAAGCGATTCATCTGTGTTTGGTTAAGTATTTATTTTTTCATTGTGATTTGGAATCACGCAAAATAGTTACCCTAATCTGGTCTTTCACCCTTTTAAAGTGACTGTCTAAAGTTATAATCTCATTCACATCAGGCAGAGAAATCGCTGAGACAAAATGGATGGCATCGGATCCGGGTAAACCCGTAGATACGGAAACTGCTAAAACCGAATCCATAAAGGTCTCGAAATCTTCAGCGTAATAGAAACGCACCTATAAAAACGGAAGAGTCAATATACTCCATCTTTTATCGCTCCCGTTCCTTCAGAAAATCAGCCACCGTAAGCGAAATTCCCCGTTTCTTTAAAGCCGCCATTGTTTCTTTCGCTAATTCATCTAATGTATCACAGATTTGCTCATCTTTCTCTATCTTACCGGTTCTCCTCAATTCCCCCATTAGGTCTAACAACTCTCTCGTTTCCGGAAGTAACACTTTTAATTTCCACAAACCGGTAAAATTAACCGGCTTCGTCCTTATCACTGTCGGAGTCATCTTCTCCACCACTCTTAGTTTTATGCTTCTTAATCAAAAGTATACAGCCCATTATATAAATCTAACTTTAGAGAATATAAGCAATGATACAAGAAAGGATAAATATGTATCTCAAGATAGATGATTGTTCCCCCCCTGATTTAACATCCCAAACTCACCATTAACTTTTAGGCGGTTTCTTTCTCTCTTCAGCGATAATTCCGTTCTAACTCAATTGGTTCTTCTTTAATTTCTATACCACTATCCCTTAATTTTGTTATAATTGAGTTCGGTAATGGGATATTCGCTTTTGGATTTAGGTATAACTCTTTACGAATCACGCAGCCATCACTAAAGTAGTGGAAATACGACAAAATTGCAGAAATGATTGTATTGTCCATATCGGACTCTCCGGGCTCTACCTGTACAACCTCGCCATTTACTATCCAAGCTATAGCATCGTAGAATGCTTTTTCTATGTCTCTGTCATTGATAATGGACTGATCTATATACAAAACAACAATGCCGGGATAAAATCCGGATAATCCATGGATTTCCGCCACAATTTTACTCTGTAAATCAATTGGCCTATGAGATTCCATTTTTCTTATCTCAACCCCCTTCCCTTTATCTAATATTTCCCCTTCTTTGCCTCTAATAGTCCGAACTTCAATAAACACTTCCGTCTCAGCATCAATAATTTTTATGTCTCCGCTTCCATTCTTTTTAGGATCAGGAATTGGTGGCTCAAGTTGGACATTTTGAAATCCTATATTTTTAAATAGGGAGCCAATTTCAATTTCTGCTAAAGTACTGGTGTACTGACCTTTATTTCTTAGACCATCGTAAAAATGCTTTCGATTTCGTTCAATCTCATCCTTCATGGTCTCTAAATATTCTTCTAAATGATCAATCCAATGAAGCGAGTTTTCACCATAATGATCGAATTGATTTGCCAGCAAGTGCATATCTTCTTTCTCTTGCCTGAACTCTGATTCAAACCATTCTTTTGAGAATATCTTGGCAATGTTTGGATATTTTTTATGAACAGCGAACGCATCCAAATTCTTGCTTTCTCTCACTTTTTCCACCACCACCTTCACCTCCTCCTCCGTCAGCCCATACAAATCATATACCAGTCCGTCAATCCGCGCATCAACAATCTTTATCTGCCTTTGGCCTGCCTCGCACATATATATATGATTAAACAAAATCTTTAATTATTTAAATATGTAATTCTATAAAGATACACTATGAACGTCCTTACAATAAAAGTTGATGAAGAGATAGTAAATGCCTTTACACACTTTGAGGATTGGGTTAGCATAGGCCATATAGCCGAAGCACTCAAACTTACTTATCCCACAGCAGAGAAAATATGCTGGACTTTGACGGGCAAAGGGATAGTTTTGTGGAAGCCAGGAAGAAGAAGACAGCAACTGTTCACGTATAATCAAGGTTATGGGAAAAAGGAAAAAACCGATGTGTTTCATGAATTGGATAGGCTTCTCGGCAGAGATTATTATATTACAGGAGAAACCGCCTTATTTCTACATAATCTGACGGATCATGCAATGTATCAGAGGATAATAGAGATCGCCCTGCCTAAAAACAAATATAATGAAATTGCTAAAAAAGTAGTTGAGAATTTAAATATGTATGCGACAATCATGCCAAGTAAAATTCCGAAACGATGCAATAAGAGCAATATAATAGCTGACGCTTTAGGCATAGGAGACGTTATAGTCTTAAGAAAAGCATTACATAATCCCAGATGGTTAAAATTTTATGGTGATCTCAATTTACCTAGCGTTGAGATTATTTTAGAAGAGATTGATTTACCAGATAGAAGGTTATTTGAATACGCTCTAAAGGCTATTGATTTAAAT
Source organism: Candidatus Methanophaga sp. GoMg3.2 (assembly GCA_013180565.1). The sequence goes on from QBUN01000262.1 coordinate 3,542, forward strand.
CTCACAGACGAGGCGTTTAACACGCTATGTCGGAAAAAGCCTGTCTTGATTTACTTGAAAAAGTATCTTGAGGGGGATAGAGAAATACCAGATACCATTTTGAACGCATTAAAGGCAGCTGAGAGAAATGTCAGAGGATATTAATTCATTGTTCTGGAGTAAGGAAATCTTTAATGGCGCGAAGATACGGGAGTACGCAAAAAAGGAGGGTGTTAATCCCATGGATTTTGAGATACAGATTTGGGTCTATGATACCCTAAAGGTGCTCAAAGAGTTCTCAGATTTGGATTTATTATTCAAAGGTGGAACCTGCATTCAATCTCTGCTTCCCTTAGACTTCCAGCGATTTTCAATCGATCTCGATTTTAACATTGAAACCCGATATCGGACACCAGAGTTTATTCTCACGAAATTCCGTGAATTAAATGATAAATTAGAGAATGAAGATTTGTTAGTCCCGCATCTGAGACACGATATGAAACCAAAAGTTCCGAGAACCTGGTTTACGGTAAATTTTATCCGAAGGAATATGATCCAATTTCGGGCACTGTGACGCTCTATAGGCTGGTAATGTCAAAGGTGGTAGGCAGAAATAGGGAATTTGTCTACCGTGATGATCTAATAAAACGGGAGATCGTGAGAGGCATGTTTACTCACACACAGGTTCAGATAAATATAAAACATCACCCACCTGCTTTAGATTGGGTCTTAAGGGATATTGAGTTGAAAATCCGTAAATATCCCGATTACAAAAAGGAATTACAATTTAAGTGTTCGTCACTGGGAGATTTGTTTGCAGACAAATTAATAGCATATAGAAATAGAAGGGAGTTCAAGGATTTGTATGACCTTGGTATGATGACAAAAATAATAGCCGATTCAGACATTGCGATCTGCAAGCAAAAAATCAACTACGTTTTCGGGGATAACAAGATGATCCGGGATGTGGCGGAGGCGATAGAACTCTCGCTTAACAGTAAAGAGTATTCAGGATATATGCATGGTTTGCCCAGAGAAGTTGCACCAATAATCAGAGATAGAATGTTCTACACGGGATTAATCGATGTTATTGAAAGGATTTAGAATGTTTTGTTTTTGCGTCTTCAAGAATTTTTCTACTGCTGGGTACAGGTCTTTCTCGTGCATTTAAGTTTCTTCAATACCGTGTTCCTCATCAACTTTTTTAGTCAAATCCAAACTTTTCACTCTCTTTGAAAATGTCTTTCGGAACTTAATTGTCATATCAGTTAACCAATCGAGATATTCTTCCCAATTTTCCCGCTTTGTTAAATCGGCGGCTCGCTTTAAGCCAATGGTTTTATCAAGATTTTCGGGATTAGGATCCCACTCTAATTTTTCACCTATTTCGGCCTCTATCTCTTCTCTCATTTGCAATAACTGTGGTAATGCAACATTTGCGACTTTGTTACCTATATAAACTCTAACACCAATTTTATTATCAAAAGTGTTAGCAGTATTTGATAAATGAATTCCTGATCTCCCTAAAGAAACATCAAACCAGTATTGAGGTCTTGCTGATTGTACCGATGGTATTTCTTTTCTTTTGCTTAATTTCTCTCTAAAATGTCTGCTGAATACGGCCCTACCGATACTTCTATGTTTTCTACCTGCAATTCGAGTCCTAGTGCTAAACTTAGCTTTTCTATATTCTCCTCTCTTGCCAGCCAGGGGGTAAAATCCGAAGCCTCATCAGGCCATTTTTTTCTTATATTTACCTTATTTAAATTGGCTCTTCGCTGTTTTGTATGGGTAAATTACACATTTCTTACAGGTTAGGTATGAACTGTAGAAAAA
>QBUN01000261.1 GCA_013180565.1 Candidatus Methanophaga sp. GoMg3.2
TAGAGGCGCTTATCTAATAAACTTTGCTACTTTATTTTCCGGTGACGACTTAGTCTTTTTAACTAACCTTTACCAATTTTAAATTTAGTAAATTAATGATACTACCAGTGAATATTAAGAAAGGTATAATGGATGGAGTTAAGCATAAATACAAAGTGCGGAGAAGTAGAATGGATATAATAGCAGACATCCTTTCAGTCGCCATGGAAGAGACGAAGAAAACTCAGATAGTATATAAAGCGAATCTCAATTTTAGAAGGGTAGAAGGATACCTACATTATTTACTGGATAGAGGACTTATAGAGAATACGGACGGAGGATACAAGACGACGGAAAAGGGTAAAGAATTCCTGTCTGATTACCAGAAGATGAAGAGGCTGTTAATGTAACACTTCTTCTTTTTGCTTATTCGTTCTTGGAACAGAGGGATTTAATCGGCTCCACCGAAATCCCATGGTTCACCACCATATGGTGGGGCCAAATGCTAGTGACACGTGCTTTTGGTTCTTACTCGGTCTCATTACCCCAAGTCCTTACATCTTTATATATACCCTTTATGTTATAATCATATGGGGAAATGATCCCCCGTATAGAACTAAAAAATTAGGAGGTGAAAAGAAAAAAAATGAACACAAAAATAATTGTAGCACTGGTACTTGGAATAGCATTGGTAGGACTTACCGGAGCAGCATCGGCTGGATATTACTATATAGATGGTAATTACGTGTATGCGGACGGTGCCGTTAATGCCGGTCCATCTGATGGGTTTAGCGCCTACACAGATTTTGAGGTAGAGCTTCAAGGTTTCAATCCCGATGGCGAGTATATGTATATGCACAACTGGGTAGATAACCTTATGATTGTTAGCAGTGCCTCTTCACCCTCTACTAACGTGAATTTTGGATTCGTGCAAGGTGGCGAGTCTACTCTGACAATCGAAACTGATTTACCAGGGAATCTGAATACATTTGTGAGCGAAGACGTAGCGTTTCAGAATGTAAACTATGTGGCCAACGGTGACGCCTTTGATATAAACTTTTATGGAGATAGCCTAACACACGCAAGCACCCATGAAGGTATTCTTCCAATCGAAGAAATGGCAGTATGGGATTATAACATGCTAGATGCGAATGCTCACGCTAGCGGGTACGAGGATGCGAATGGCATCTGGATACAAGAAGCATCGATAAAGGACGGAGATATGGGCTATATATGCACCGCATATGGTGAAGCTCTGATGGAGGCAGAACACGTTTTAGAGCCTGTGAATGCGGGTTCCGGAATAACGGCTTGGAGTAATACGAATGGTGAGATATGGGAACCCTATGGTACGATTAGCAACGATCTAGATGCATATCAACAGGTATATATGTGGTGGCCGTAGATAGAGCTTTAGACAAATTATAAAAAGTAAATTGGAACTGGTTTGTTTGACCCGTTCTTTTTTTTGTTTTTTTGCATGAGGTACATACTTAAAAATGAAAAAGCGGAAGAAAAGATGGCGAAGGTGAATGAAAAGCGGAAAAGCATACTATATTATAGGGATAATAGCATTAATAATACTTGCGGCGGGACTACTATTTACGGGGACAATCCTCGCTGCTCACAGTCAACAGAAGAACACTATTTCTACATCTTCGTGCCCTGATCTTGAGATCATCGATATATGGAACGAAGATTCCACGATTTATTATGTGATAAAGAATAGAGGCAATGTAACAGCTTCAGAAAGCAAGAGTGGCTTGTTCATTGATGGCCGGTTAAGGAGTGATGAGACTGTGAAGAGCTTAGCACCAGGAGAGAGCTCGACTGAGTCTTTCCGGTACCGGTGGAGATGCACATCTACCGAGGACGAACTAAAAGTGTGTGCAGACCATGTTAAACGGATAGCAGAGTGCAATGAAGACAATAATTGCTTAACGGAAATATGGAGTTGCACACCAACACCAACACCAACGGCAACGCCAACACCAACGGCAACGCCAACACCAACGGCAACGCCAACGCCAACACCAACGCCAATGCCAGATATTAACGTAAACCCAGATCATTTAGATTTTGAATGCTCAGCAGCAGTAGGCGGAAGTAATCGTAATTCTCCAGCTCAAAGCTCATGCTTCGGTAGTTTAGATAACACTATTAGCGCCACAGAAACTCAGGGGACTAAGCAAAGTAAAGAAGATAAGGAAGAAACGATAAATGCAATCGAAGAGAAAGACGCTAAATGGACAGCAGATGAAACTTCGGTATCTGATCTTACTTTTGAAGAGAAAGAGATGCGCTGCGGTATAAAGGTCACACCGGGGCTAAGTATAGGAACAACAGAAGAAAGAGTAAGAGTAGTTGCTCGTGGTGTAAGTGAGCCTATTGGCACTTTCGACTGGCGAGACAAAGAAGGGGAAAATTGGATGACTTCTGTAAAAGATCAGGGATCGTGTGGAAGCTGCGTTGCATTTGGAACTATCGGCGCTTTAGAACCGCTGACCCGCATTGATCAGAACTATCCCAGCATGCCTATTGATCTCTCTGAGGCACATCTCTTATTCTGTGGCGGTGGCACATGCGCAGGCTGGTGGCCAGTGTCTGCCTGTAATTATCTGGAAAATAGTGGAACGCCAGATGAAGCTTGTTTCCCATATCAGCCATGGGATATGGCGTGCAGTGTGACATGCTCTGATTGGGAATCAAGAGCATGGAAAATTACAGACTGGGGACTTCTTGATAGCGATCCCGCGAATTTAAAAGCCGCTCTTCAGCTATCTCCTCTTATAGGTGCAGTGTACATGGGACAAGACGCTTTCTATTACACCAGTGGTATCTACGAAGAAGTATGGTCTTCTAATGAATGGCTTGAAGCGTTCTCGGGTGTTAACCACTGCATTACGGTAGTCGGATACAATGATACTGGTGAATACTGGATTTTAAAGAACAGTTGGGGTGCAGACTGGGGGGAAGAGGGTTACTTTAATGCACCTTATGGCGATATAATTGAAGATCACATGTGGATAATGTTTGGGGCATTAGGACCAGAAGCGGAAGAGGTTTGCAAGACGATCTTGGTCTCCAACGAAGGTGATGCGGATTTAGATGTGAATGACATCACAGTCCATTATCCGCCCGATGAACCTGTCGGATGGTTAAATGCCAATCCAAAATCGTTCACGATTTCACCCAGTGGTACAAAAGCAGTGAGCGTGTGCGTTGATTGCACAGGTCTTTCTCCTGATGTTTATGATGCCTGGCTAAATATACATTCTAATGATCCGGATGAGAACCCTTTTACAGTAACTGTGACTTTATATGGTTCAACACCAACGCCAACGCCAACACCAACGCCAACGCCAACACCCACATGCCCGGATCTTGTAATCACTGACATATGGAACGAGGGTTCCAAGATATATTACGAGATAAAGAACATTGGCGGTGCGGCCGCTTCAAGTAGCTACACTAGCTTGGACATCGATGGTAGATTTAGTGGTCGTGACGTTGTGGGCGGATTAGCACCAGGAGAGAGCTCGACTGAGTCTTTCCGGTACCGGTGGAGCTGCACATCTACCGAGGACGAACTAAAAGTATGTGCAGACTCTGTTAAACGAATAGCAGAGTGCAATGAAGACAATAATTGCTTGACTGAAATATGGAACTGCTAACAACTATTGGATAAGAGACACCGCTATCAATAATGCCGCAGGCGTTAATGCAAAGGAGACGACTCATACCAGGTATGGCAAAATAAGCATTTCTGAGGAGACTACGTTACTAAGCAAAGAAGGACCTGTGGTAATCATGACGAATACAAAAGGAGGAGATGTAAGTACGAACGAAAGTGTAAATGTCACTATTAGTGAAGCCTGGCCTACTTTCCTCTCTATTTCCAAGACGGTGGCCTATTCGGGCGATGGGCTGAGTACAAGAGAAAGATACGAAAACAATGGTGACATTATCTGCACAGTATTTAATGCAAAGAAACTCGCAAAGGTATCCAGATTAGATACGGTTCTTCTGGGCAGGCAAATATCAGTGGAAGTTCAGCCAGGATCGGTGAATGAGACATTGCGCACAAGTAAATCAACCCTTTTCGTGTTAAGCGCTAATACCACTAGTGGAGCCTCCCACGTGGGATGTAGATCGGGAGAGGTAAAAGAGAAGATAGAATCAAGCGAGGATTATATTGGCAATTTCAAGCTCAGGTCCATGATAAAGATGAAGGACGAAATACCCCTGGCGCCGCCTACTCCTTCTCCTGACTGGCTGCCATTCCCCGAACCGTAACACGAAGATGTTTGTACATATTTAAGATACGGATTTAGACTGATTTACGCGGACTTATTTAAGTTTGGCATTAAGCTCGCAAAGGATTCAACTTGACTCTTCGCCACGCCCAGTTTTTTCGTTGCGCCATCGAAGTTACCAGATTCGCATTCTAAACAAATGCTTTTTCTTTAATCTTGTTGTTATGGCTCTATGCTTAACACGACCGCCAGCGCTCTCGTAATTTCTTGCATTGCTGTACCGGAAAGTTTCCCCAGGTGCCGTACAAACCTTTCTTGCGCTACCGATCGTACCTGAAAAGCATCTGCCACTGAAGGCTTGCCCAGACTCTTTTCTGCATCGGGCTCCAGTCGAACCATCCAAGGTGCTATTGCATACCGGCTCTTCCACTCGGTGATAGGGACGATCACCTTCAATGGTAAAATGCCAATGGCATCATCGTTCACGATGACCGCCGGTCGTGTTTTCTTAATCTCAGCGCCTATCGTTGGGTCCAAATTGATGAGCCAGATTTCACCCCTGCGCATAAAAATCCTCACTGTCAAGAACTGTGAAAATGGTCAGTTCACCACCGCCAGACGTGTAATCCGGCAATAAAGCCTCAGCCGCTACGGTAAGTTGCCGTTTTCTCTCTTCTCCAGTCGGTGGTTGTTCTATCTGCTTAAGGTCTTCACGAATTAAATGTAAAGCTGCCTCGAGGATAGCAAGGCGCTCTGTAGTCGTGAATTTCTTGAACTCTTCAAGAATCCCTACCTGCGTCATCAGCTTTCTTTCACCTCTTCTTAATTATATCTTTTATAATATTTAAATGGTACAAAGAAATAAAAAATAAGTAGGAGTGACTACTTCTCCTACCATTCTCAAAGCTTTCCAATTAATTCGTCCATCTTCTCTTTTATCTCCGCTGACCGAGCTAAGAAGCTTGCTTTGTCTGCTGGACTTATTCGTCTCGTCATCTCCACCATGCTCGCAAAGGATTCCACTTGACTCTTTGCCACGCCCAGTTTTTTCGTCGCTGCATCAATATTACCAGCTGCGCATTACATCGTAATTA
>QBUN01000260.1 GCA_013180565.1 Candidatus Methanophaga sp. GoMg3.2
GTTCATACCTAACCTGTAAGAAATGTGTAATTTACCCATACAAAACAGCGAAGAGCCGTTTTTTTATGATGTGCCATATTTTTATCTGATTTTGAAAATCGAGATTGGATGTTGGTTCGTCCAAGAGTAAAATTTTCGTCCCCTGCGCAAATGCTCGTGCCAACAAAACGAGTTGCCTCTGCCCCCCACTTAAAGCGGTATAAGGTTTGTCGGCGATATGCTCGATGCCAATCAGTTCTATTGCATTTATCGCTGCTTTGATATCCTTCTTTGACGGACCAAATGTCCCCCCCATATGAGGTGTTCTGCCCATCAAAACAACCTCTTTAACCAAATACGGGAAGGGCGGTTTATGTTCTTGGGGCACATAAGCAATTAATTTTGCAATCTCCGCCTCCTTCATCTTATTAATATTTTCATTATCCACGATCACATCGCCGTTTTCATAGTTGAGTAATCGTGCGATGCACTTCAGCAGAGTCGTTTTTCCGGTGCCATTTGGCCCAAATAAGGCACATAGTTGCCCCTTTTCTACCTCGAACGATATATCCTGCAGTACTTTAAGACCTCCGTATTTAAAATGTAGATTTTCTGTTTTTAGCATTTTAGGTCACCCGAAAAAAATGTTTTTCTTTGTTCTTAGCAAATATATCAAATATGGTGCTCCGAGTATGGATGTTATAATTCCAACTGGAATCTCCGCTGTTGTTAGTGTGCGGGCAAGGGTATCGCAAATAATTAGAAATATGGCACCCATAATCGCAGCCGATGGTATAAGAAATCTGTGGTCAGGACCTATTAGCAATCGAGCGGCATGGGGCATCATCAAACCGACCCAAGCAATAATTCCCACGACAGAGACCGATAGAGCAGTTACAAATGTTGCAAGTGTGATAAGAATGATTTTTGTTCTCTCTGTATTTATGCCGAGAGTTTTTGCTTCCTCTTCACCCATTGATAGCACATTAAGCTTCCAGCCCATCGTCCATAGCACGAATGAACAAACAACGACCACGGGAACTATCAGATATATATCACTCCAGGATGCATAATAAAATCCGCCCATCAACCAAAAAACGATCTCCCTCAATCCTGCATCTGTCGAGATATATTTTAATATTGATATCAATGAACCAAATAGCGAGCCAATGATAACGCCTGCTAAAATCAAGGTTACGAGCGGTGTTTGCCCCCTAACCCTTGCCAATGAGTATGCACCGAAAACGGCGACCATCCCAAAGATAAATGCTGAAATTTGAAGAGAGAAAAGAAATGCTGGAAATACAATTGCAATTGCAGCTCCAAACGCCGCGCCAGCAGAAACACCGAGAATGAATGGCTCGACCAAGGGATTTCTAAACGTGCCTTGATACACAGCGCCAGCAGATGCTAGTGCCATTCCCACTGCGATCGCAAGCAATATACGTGGCATTCTTATATTCCAAACAATTGTGTTAAAGAGACTATTGGTTTGAGTAGAAGTTGCAAAAATGTTTATATTGTCCAGCACCACTTTGTACACTGCTATTAGTGGTATAGGATACGCTCCTCGCGTTAATGCCACTAATGCTGCAAATATTAAAGAAGCGAGTAGGGCTATAATAAATGTCACCTTAGTCCTGTTTGAAAATACTATGCCTTCACTTTTATAATCAAATGTGATGCTAGTATCCTTTATTTCATCATTATTCTCGTTCATACTTGCATCTTTACACTTTTATCTATTCTCAAAAAAAAGAAAGAGGGGGGTATTGTTCTCATCCTATTATTTCCAGCAAATATCTGTTCTGAAGACATTATAGGGTTTCTTACGCCTCTAAAAGCAGTCTTCGCGTTGACGATATTCCCCCGGAAAACAGACACTATACTGTCTATACCGCTTACAAAACCGGTACCCCCTTCCCTCTCCGCCCAATGTGGTGCATCGATATACAGCACATGTGGTTTATCTTCTTCCTCCTTTTCTTCTTTAACTCCTACTTTAACCACTGCAGCATTCCAATTCGCTTCTGTTGCTTCTAGTGTTGCCCTCTCACCCTCAATAATGCTATCATCCTCATTTCTCTCAACAAACATTTTCATTCATACCTGCTCAACCTTCATCCCCTAAAAATCGCCGATCTATTTCATGGCGACGTTATTCCTAGGTAGTATAGCAACTTTGCTTCCTTGAGCTCTTCTACGGTCTCATCATCTACATGGTATAAACCTTGGAAATAGTTACCAATCCATTCATCAAGATCGATATCCTTAAACCGCTCAGGATAAACCGCTTTTGCCTCAATCATTAGATTTATTGGAAACTCCAGTCTTTCACTTCTGCACGGTGTAGGAGCAAGAGTATAAACTCTTTTATCCTTTAGTGCCCTTAAGTCCTGAATGTTTTTGAATCTCTCTCTTCTTCATACATTTCTCTTGGCGGATGAAATCCGCCATATGATGTGATTATTATTATATCTGGGTCTAGGTTTAACAATTGCTCTGATGACATTATAGGGACTCCTACACCGGTATAAGCATTTTTGGCATTGACAATTTTCTCCAAGAGACTAGATTCTATCTGGTCTACACCAAATACAAAACCGACACCACCTTCCTTCCCTGCCGATGATGGCGCACCGAAATACAACACCTTAGGTTTGTCTTCTTCTTTTATATCCTCGGTTCTCTCTAGGATAAACTGCACATGCGAATCCAGATATTCATTTATTTCCGCTGCCTTTTCTTGGTTGTCAAATATTTCTCCAAGAAGTTCTATTTCTTCGTACATCGTACTAATATCTGGGTCATCATAACAATTCAGATATTTTAGAACAATAACAGGTATACCCATCCCTCTTATTGTCGAAATTGGTCTGTTAAAGTCTTCTTCAGGGCAACTACAATCGTCTCTTACTATTAAAAGATCTGGATCGATTGACGCTATCGTTTCAACATTTACTATACCATATGGCCCTTTACCAAAACCACCGACATTCGGAAGTTCTTTGATTTTTGGGACAAGCACAAGCCTCACTTTTATATCAGCAGTATAATCTGTACCATTATATATGTAGCTATATTTTGACTTCCCCGGGGCGTAACTACCACCAACTAATTTATCTTCTACACCAAAAATATACATTGTAGTGTCAATGAGTGAACGGCTCATTGCAATAACTCTTTCTGGTGGTTGAGGGATTGTTACCGCTTTATCGGCCATATCTAATAGCGTAAGCTCCTTTTCTTTTCCAAGGACGATTAACTTTGCCTGACCTATATCCAGCATGCTTATTTTTCCATCGTAATTCGCATCTGCCAACCTCGTCTCTGGTTTCTCCTTAAAAAGTACCAGTTTTATATACGTTACATCACGCATATCAACAGTCCTGTCTTCATTTGCATCACCATAAACAAATGCTCTTGGTGTATATGCACTGCTTTCATTCGCAAGTACAGGGGATGCCATAGACGCCAGTAGCATTGCACTTAATATTATTCCAATTATTCCCATTGGGATTGCTTTTTTCATTTTTTTCTTATCACTTCCTTTTACTTTATTATTCTTGCATTCTATTCCATTCCTTCCTTTTCTCATCTTGTCTTATCTTATCTTATCTCCTTCTTACCAGAATATACGCAATTGCCGACACCAGCGCAATTGCAAATACCGCCTCAAATCCAGGTATCGGTGTTGGTGTAGGCCTAGACTTTTTCTCGGGCATTGCTGTTGGCTTTGGTGTCTCTTCGAGTGCTAATGTAGGCGTAGGCGATTCTGTCACGTTTGCCTCAGGTGTAGGTGTTTCTGTCTCTTTTACCTCAGGTGTAAATGTTTCTGTCACATTTGCCTCAGATGTAGGTGATTCTGTCACATTTGCCCCAGGTGTAGGTGTGGGTTCTTCTTCCTCTTCTTCGTCTTTCTCCTCTTCTTCAACCGCCACTTTAACAAGTGCACCATTCCAATTTACTTCTATTACTTCTGGTGTCGCCCTTTCGTCTTCAAAGACGTATTTCACAAGTTCCCCCTCTGCTATTTCTAATGCACTTTCGTCTCCTGCGTCACCCTCTACCTTGAACGTTATTCTCGCTAAATATCCCAAGCCACTCACGGTGGTATCTCCTGAAAGCTCCAGCATCACTTTTATCGTGTCTGAATCCATAGGTGCCCACATGGCTACCGGTATTTCCGTATCATCTATGCTGCCATCTGTAACGTCATCCACCTTCACTACCTTATGATCAAAAGTGAGATCGAACATCCCGCTATTGAAGTCCGTGATGCTTTCCACGTCTATGGTCACATCAAAAGTCTCTTTTTCTTCTACATATTCCGGTGCATTAACCGAAACTTCCGCTTCTTGCGCTATTACTGGTGTAACTGTGAGAAACGCAACTGCTATCGCTATCAAGACGAGTAAAACTGATATACCAGTTCCTGACATTGGCAACATTAAGATATTCCCGCTATTTTTTCCTCTCTCTTCCATCACCTTCTCATGTCTCCTTACTCCTTATTTTCCCTTGCTGTCAACTACTGCGGACCGACAATAACCTCGTCATCAATCCACTCCGCAGGTATCGCTTCCGCTTCTGTGTTCACCAACAGACCATCGGATATGTCTAACACGCTTTTATCCCCAGCCGTACCCACCACCTCGAAACTTATCGTCGCTAAATTACCGGACCCGTTTACACCTGCAATCCCCGAGACGTCAAGGATCACTCTTATTGTGTCATTATCCAAACGCTCCCAATCACTTACCGGTATTGTTGCTCCGTCTATGCTGCCATCTCCAACGTCGGTAACGTTCACCACGCTCGAATCGAATGCCAGGTCAAACTGCCCTGAGTTGAAATTCTCAACACTATCCACGTCTACGCTTGCATCAAAAGTTCCCTCTACGTACTCGGGTGCATTTACGCTTACTTGCACCGGCATCGTGCCAACAGTAACCTCGACATTAATCCACTCTGCGAGTATCGCTTCCGCTTCTGTATTCACTAGCAGTCCGTTGGATATGTTTAACATGCTTTTAGCTCCTACCTCACCTACCGCTGCAAAATGTATCGTCGCTAAATTACCGGACCCATTTACGCCAGCAATCCCTGAGACCTCAAGAATCACCCTTATAGTATCATTATCCAAACGCTCCCAATCACTTACCGGTATTGTCTCTCCATCCAAGTACCCATCTCCGACATCGGTAACGTTCACCACGCTCGAATCGAATGCCATATCGAACTGCCCCGAGTTAAAATCCGTAATGCTATCTACATATATGCTAGCATCAAAAGTACCCAGTACGTATTCGGGCGCATTTGCAGTGACATTTACAGTAGCTTCGGT
>QBUN01000259.1 GCA_013180565.1 Candidatus Methanophaga sp. GoMg3.2
TCTCTCCTTTGACCTCAAAAATGTCCGCTATTTCGTCAAAGATCCGTGCCATGTCAAGGTTTATCATCTTTTATTCTAACTAATTATTTCCATACCTTAGCACTTAATCTTTCGGACCTATTAGGACGACAGACTTATGGCATAAAATGTGGCTCATCCCTAATAGCGTTCATACATTCATCCAGAGTTGAGTCCGGATAAATCTCCCACCACTTCCCTGTGTGCCTCATATACGACAAATTAAACCGGTTTTTACTGATAAATTCCATCCGGGCAAACCCTGTCTCAAAAAAAGGTTCTATGGCATTTGGGCCAGGGGAATGATATTTTGCATAAAAATAGAAATAGTTGCGATAACACTTCGTAAAAATATCCACGATGTAATTAAAGCGCTTTTCTTTTGGATTAGGCACAATGAATTTAGGTTTCAAAACGGATTCAATAAGTTCATCACCTACTTTCTTTACTTCAATTTTCATTGACTCTGGAACTTTGGGTTTGGGCGCTTTAGGTGGATTGTAGAACCAATACATTTTATTTTTTGCCATTTTACCTATCAATTTAATTTAATTTGTTTTTTGGTGGTGGTTTTGTTAAAATTCACCACTCAAAGTATAAATTGAGCAGTACCATTTATAAAACATATCTTTTCAATAATTTTTACCCGAGTACTTGGGCTAAGGATGAAAAATATTTGATGCTGCTAAAAATGACAACTTGAAGAATTTAGCGTTTTGCGTGTTCGCTAAGTCTACCAGCTGGCGGATTTGGGGTGATCGATAGCGAACCGCATACCCGCTGTTATATGCAGTGTGCTCGAATTGTTTAGTATTATCGTTCATGAAATCAATCTATCCTACGAACTACCCTCACAGGAGGCACCATTATATATTCCCAAACTGGATTATTTCCACCCGAGATTCCGTTCCAATATTGGTGTGCCCAATAAGACAATACCAACAACGTACCTTGCAAAGTCAATAGGCGCATATCCGCTTTAAATGCAACATCTGATTCAACTTCAAAGATTAAACCATCGGATGTTCCATATTCCTTTCCGAAGCTCTCTGCTTGCTTAATGTTTTCAAATGCAAAAACTGATTGAAAACGTGAAGGACGAGAAGGGAAATAACTTCTACGTACATACTCAAAAAGGAGTTCGATAATTTCATTTACGCCCGCAGCAGGCGCATTGTTACTAAGAATATAGCGCTCACCATGACTTGTAACTCCATCAGGAAACAAAGAATCAACGTGAATTTGTACTTCTTGGGGTTCAACATCTCTATATTTAACTAGGTTAATTATTTGGCCTTCTTCTAATGTTCCACTACGATCAACTGTAAAGCAACGCAACATTGTAATTCCTCTAATTGTTTGCATTTAATAAAAATATATGCACATTGCGGATAACGTCAGGTTGTGTAAAAAACTCTTTTTTCTACTAGAACACTTCTTAGAACGCTTTATTTAACTGCCCCTGTCTTTAGGCATCTTTTACCGGCTTTTTATATTAGGGTCCTGTGCTAGCCTGAAAAATTTTGTAAGGTGCCCCCATCATCAAGTCAAAAAGTACCCCATTTTAATCACCGCCCCCTATGTTCATTCTTCTATAATCTCTCCAAATCCCATTAAAATCGTTGGTTTTGGTTTTTCTTCTCTCTCCGCTCCGCCCCTAGTTGACCATTTTGCGACCACCTTCCGGCCTGTTAATACGTGCGCAGTTTTTGCTGTTATACTATTGTATAATTCGCATTGGATCGGTGCCATGAGCTCTGGTGGATCATCAGGCCTTGGAGCTCATAAATTGACCTTATTGTATATTAATAAGTTCAATGCAATAGCGAACAAAAAATCAGCCGGTTGTAGGCGGTTATGCGGGTGCTGATCAGGGAAGAATATAGTTCTCAAAAGGCTTCATTAATGGATAAGCATCACTTTCATCTTTTTCAGAATCTATGCTGTAATGTGTGTCTCCAATTCCATCACCTTCTGCATCTGTTACTTCGTAATCATCCCAGTAGTTGCCTAAGTAGCTTTTGTACGTTGTTCCATCATAAGTATAGGTTATTTCCAATGGCGAGTTCCAGATGTTAGTTGATTTAGAATATGTAGAAGAATGAGCGTTGTCTGTGTTGTTTATAAAATTGTTGAGATAGATTAAGTTATCAGATCCAGAGGAATAGATGCCTTCAGGGTAGTTGTTGCTGACAGTGTTGCCTGTGATAGTGTTATTGTTGCTGGAAGAGCCGAGGCAGATGCCGCCATAGTTGTTGCTAACATTGTTGCCTGTAATTGTGTTTTTATTGCTGGAAAAGAAGAGGACGATGCCGCCCCAGTTGTTGTTGCTGACATTGTTGCTCATAATGTTGTTGTTACAGGAAACGACGAGGTGGATGCCGCGATAGTTGTTGCAGACGGAATTACCCGTAATGGTGTTATTGCTGGAATACCCTAGGAAGATGCCATCATCATAATAGTTGTTGCTGCTGACATTGTTACCTGTGATGGTGTTATTGTGGGAATAGTTGAGGAAGATCCTGCTGACAGTATTTTTTGAGATTATACAATTTTCCGTCTCCAAAACTTCTACACCGACACTTGTATTGGATAAATCCAGATTTTCCACTGTGATATTATTGCAATTTACAAGTATAACCTGCCCAGCATCATTAACCCTATAATCCGAGGCATCTTCAAGATAAACAAGCGGCTTGCCATTTACCCTGTTGTCTTCCACGGTATTGTGATAAGAATCCATAACAAAAAGACTATCATTTACAAATGTATTACTTGTAAGGGTGTTGTTGTTGCTGGAATCGGTGAGGCCGATGCCGACGCGGTTGCTACTAACATTGTTGCCTGTTATGGTATTATTGCTGGAACAGAAGACTGCGATGCCCCATTCGTTGCTGCGGACATTGTTGCCTGCAACGTTGTTGTTGCTGGAAAAGAATAAGTCGATGCCGTCATCGTTGTTGCTTACATTGTTGCCTGTTATGTTGTTGTTACAGGATTCCTTGAGATAGATGCCAACGAAGTTGTTACGGGCAGTGTTGCTAGTAATGGTGTTGCTACAGGAAGAGGAGAGGTAGATGCCTTTTCTGTTGTTGCTGGCATTGTTGCCTGTAATTGTGTTGTTGTTGCTGGAAAAGGAGAGGCTGATGCCACTCCCGCTGTTGTTGCTGACATTGTTGCTTCTAATGTTATTGTTGTTTGAGTTTACGTTGATCCCCGCATCATACTGTGACCATCTTCCTGAGTTTGCTACAGTAAATCCCTCTAGCGTAATTCCATCCGCAGTTAATGTAATCGCGCTATCACTGCCGTTTGCATCCACAATTGGATGACCAATCCCTCTTAGTGTAACCGATTTATCCACAACCACATTCTCGTAGTAAATACCGGAATAAACTAAAATTGTATCACCCTCCTTAGCATTATTTATCGCATCTTGTATCCCTGTGAAATCTGCCCCGCCGCTGCCATCCACAGACCAGTTCGTTGCCGATGCAGTTCCTACCAGACTAAGAACCAAAATCGTAACGCTTACAATCAGTATACTATATCTTTTATCCATCATTCATATCACCCAATTAACATTCATTTCGATTTTATCTTAGCTATTCATCCCATAAATATATATTTTCCTATTTTTACTTTATCTGCAAGATCAAGGCGTGTTATTTTATTAATACACCTGACCTCTCCGCAAAATCAAAAAGGGAAGGTCTTGGCGAAAGCATTGGACTTTACGAAGGCGTATAATCCGCTTCCCACTCACGACAATAGAACTCAGAAGGCGGAATATACATAACCTCTGCATATCCTTCTCTTACCATCTTCTCATTTAGATTTGATTCAATATCTGTTATCGCTCTCGTTATCGTTTACAAGGGGTGTTCTATCTACTACTTCGCCAACTACATCTCTCAGGATTATTGATTCGTTGTTATTGTCTATCCAGCGATAAGAAGGGCTATGAATATAATAGGCTCCGGGGTAAAGGGTAGTGCATTCGGCCATCCATAGACTTACTGTTGAGCCATTAGTGGTTTCTAAAGTTAATTGTCTTTTCAGCAACTGTAATAAAATCGATTACTTCCCGTATCAAATACACATGCATTAATATACCTGGATGACTATATATAAGTTGACTGAAACAAAATGAAAGTTGAGCAATTATTAAAAAGTGGAAACGCCACTCTTTTACTCGAATGGATTGAGGAATGCATGCCTGACGAAGAATATGCCTCATTACTTGATGCGGCAGAGGAAAACACGCGTAAAAACCTAAAATTGAGGTGATTTCTTTGGTTTGTCTCGACACGTCTTTCATAGCCGACCTAAATCGCAAAGATATTGGTGCAATCGAAAAACTAAAGGAGTTATCGAAAATCGAGAAAAATTGGTTACGACTGTTATAAATGTCGCGGAATTATATAAAGGTGCATATGGTCATCATAACGCTGAAAGAAAGTTAAAAGAGGTTGACGAGCTGATTCTGATACTTTTTGTGTGAGAGATGAATGTAAGAGCATCTAAAAACTATGGCTATTATTATCACTATCTGAAGAAGAGCGGAAAAATGATCGAAGATAGGGATATCCTTATTGCCGCCATAGCCCTTTCTTTTGGCGAGAATAGGATCGTTACGAGGAATATTAAGCACTTTGAAAGGATAGAGGAGATCGAAGTGGTGAGCTACTAGCACCTCACCAGTAGAGCATGAGGAGATCCTTCGACCACCGTTATGCAATGAGCAAGTACGGCTTTCTCATATACTGCTCTCCTTAGGCGGTGCTCTGTTACAGTGATAGATATTAGCCCTTCTTTCAACCTAACAACCTCTTTCATATTTGCAACCTGGCAAACTGTTTCTTACTCTTACAAGGTTTACTATACCCTCAAATTTTTTTCTAGTATGGCTTTAGATCTCTCGATTATTTCTATGAGGCGCCTCCAATTTTGGTTATAGAAGCATCTGGCGGCTTCCTCCCAATCTTCAGTAGACATCTTACTTCGGATGAACTTTCATTTTTTAGTGATCCTCTTTAATCTTTAGATGACTGTAATTTTATTTAAAACGAATTCTTTTATTTTCTTTGCTATATCGAAGGATTCTTTTGCCTCTTCTAACGTTGGCTCAAACTCGTCCTCGGGATATCGAACTTCAACAGCATAATCGGTAAGTTTATCTGCTTTTTCTTTCAATACAGAAATTTCGCTATCTCTACTTTCACATTTTGTAATTAATTCACCAATTTCATGAGTCTTGGTAAAAGAAATACCAAGAAAAACTAGATATGCTTTTAAATAC
>QBUN01000258.1 GCA_013180565.1 Candidatus Methanophaga sp. GoMg3.2
CCACATTTATGCCGGAATCTTTCAGACAGTTTGCCTGGGCATCCCCCTGTGCGCCATATCCCATCACAGCTATTGTCTTGTCTCTTAAAATGCTATCATCCACATCTTCATCATGCAATATTTCCATGCTATCATCATCCCCCTATGTTGTTTATGTAATGCAATTTTTGTTATATATAAGTTTCGTATTTGTATATTTTGTATCATCATATATCGTTTGCAGTTGTTCACTTCGTTCGTCTCAGCCAATGCCTCCCTGTCTAAAGCCAACATCTGAAAGCCACATGCGTTCCGGATTCGAGTAAACAACAGTTTGCTCTCCAGTGGTAAGATTCAAACGATATATTTTTGTTCCATAATTTGCGTAATACAAAGCGCCATCCTCGTATACAAGTCCCGTTATTGGTTCCTTTTCATCCCTGAATATCTCTTTTATTCCCCCACCTTCCACCTTGTATATGCCTGCTGGCACACGATTCGCAGAACTCAGAGTCGCAAGTATTATCATCACCTCTTCCAAAATCATCGGTATCATAAATGTCTGTTGGATTGGAACAAACGACATTTTTAGAAATCTACCTTTACACTCCTTTGTCATATGTTTGTTAGAATATGAAACAATTAGATATTATATCCCACTAATATCCAGACACTTGGTATGATTTTTTATCTCATTAGTAATAAAACTTTCGAACAATGGAGATTAGACATGTTATATAAGATTTGATCATGCAACATATCTGGGAAAGGAATTAATGAGGGCAGAGCTGGCTATACTTATGGGTCGCAGTTTTTCCCAGGATGATGATTTTTAATTTACCCTTCATTAATTCCATAATTGAGACTGATATGACTTATATAGGCGAAAGTGCGAAAGCTCGCACAGCGTGCGCATCATATCTATTAATCCGGTGTCCCCAGCCAGTTGTTGCCTTTGCATATACATATAAATTCTTGGAAAAAGCCGCCTCAGTACAATTTTCAAGTAGTAGTCCCATTGATGTCTCATTTTCAAAATTACCATATCCGTCACCAATATAATCTCCAGCAGAATGAGCCCCTACTTCACCACCGGCTACTGAAGTGACTTTTGTTGTTCCACGTATGATATTGAAGTTAAATAAAGCAAAGTTATCCGGATGGGTTGCATGGAATGCAATATGAACTGCTTCATCTCCCGGGCTATAGCGCAGGAAACCGCATTCATCAGCCATACTTGTAGTGCCAATAGATGGTGCATCTATAACAGCTCTGCATTTGCTGTTATCAATGTGAAGAGAAAATACAAAACCACCATTATCAATTTCTCCGGATGTGGCTTCGCGGGTGAGAATTGTACCATCACCATCAACACCCGTTGGCACTATAAACTCGAATTTTATACCATCAGGCATTACCTGATTGCCTGTTTCATTATAGATTTCCAGCTTAATGTCGTGCTTCCCATTTGAAATTGCATAAGAGTCCAGAAAACCGCTATAAATGTCAGCGAACCAATCAGTGGTGGGCCAATAGGTGTCGCAGTCTCCCGTACTTTCGCACACATCTGGTGCGTTATGTGGCCTGAATTCATAAAGGTTCATACCATTAATGCCTTTTGGGCCCAGCGAATAAACGGGAAATGTCACCACGCCATGATCATCCTTTACATAATGAACATTAACCGGCTCTGAAAATTCTTGCCATTTGGTCTCGTTTTCATCTTTATACGACCAGCGATAGTACATTATCTCTTTGGTAGGTATGCGACTATCATATCCATGGCGGAATCTAAGACGACTTCCAAATGGTGCATCAACCATAGTGTAACCACTCATCCAGTCAGCATAATTTGTTAGACCATCTGTATTTATATTATTAAGTGTTGTCCCGCCAACACCATATGGCATAACCCAAAAATCAACCCCTTCCGGAGGGTGTATTGATGTCTCTGGAGGCAGGATGTTTATTTTATGGCAATATGTATTATTTTCTTCACTTAATTCTTCTACTGCTTCTGCAGGGTCTACCACAGCTCCAAGACAGTAAATTCCAGGAGAAGTTTTCTCAGGTATATTAAGCTCAAGGGTATAACTAACAGAACTTCCTGGTGAAATTGACTTGGTATTAGATATTCTGCCATCCTCCAGGAGCATATCTTCAACAAAATCTTCTCTCGTCTTACCTGCAGAGACCGGATTAACTGCTAATTCCAAAGGAATGATGTCATCAGAGGAAAGAATTAAATCTACAACATAGTGTGCTATCTCGGATTCTATAGACCCGGGCGCTGTTGCAGAACCTATATTGCTCACTATTACTTCTAAAGCGACATCTTCTCCAGCTATGACCTTCTCAGGTCCGTTAAGAGCGACTATAAGATCGGGCATCTCCTCCGGGGCGCCAGGGCAAGCATCGTCGATACACAGCTCTTGCCCGCCGATGACTAACGAGTTGATCATACCGGATAATTTAAGACTACCTTTATCATTCCCAAAACCGTTTACAACCACGACATTGACACCGCCTATGGTTGCTCCGTTGATATCGACGAAGTCTTCGAAGTTCCGGAAGTCACCGTTGATCTCGATGTTTAGGTTACCGCCGTATTCACCGAAAAGGAGGGAAATACCACTACAGGGACTTCCGAAGTCAAAATCGAGGTTGACATTATTAACCCATATCTCCTGACCAGAGCCGCCAGCGAGCCCGTCATTCTCAATCACTGCATAACCGCCGGTAGTCCAGTTGCTATTGCTCCATTGGAAGGATTGGACAGTGATTGTTGCGCCGGAATCTGTGAATATGTCCCCAACATTATATGTTGTCCCTAATAGCGGATCTTCGAAATCGACGCAACCCCCACTAACTCCACTACCCCACGTCCTGAATGCAAAATCATATCCTTTCAATCTGTCTTCAACGCAACTTATTCCTCGATCATACTCCGATTTCGTCTGCCCTCTCCAAAAATAACGGTTATCCGGACCTGGAGAGTCAGCATCACTCCAGACATAGATGTAATAAGAATCATCCGGTTTCAATGAGATCGACGGATCAACCGGGATCTCTATCCATCCGGATTTCGCAATCTTCTCCCCGGAAACGGTAGTCTCCCATAACTGATCTTCGGCATCGTTTGTAATTGATACGCGCATGTTGCCAGGCTTTCCGTTCTTTCCGATATAGAGATCAATCTGTGACAGTGATGTATGGGTGGGTTTGAATTCCTGCCAACGAATAAAGGTCTTCTCAAACCAGTAACCATAATTTATCCCTTCCTGGTATTGATCCAGGATATGTTTGCCATTTGAGCACACATTTGTACATCCCGTCGTCCCGGCATCGTTCCAGTTATGTGTTGTGTCGCACCGGTTTTCATCACCGGAGTTTGCATCCTCGTCATAGATATCTATCAAATTGGAGCAGAGGACATTACCAGAAACGTAATTATCGGTGCTGTCGGATGTGAAATAAATCCCATAATTTGCGTTATCTGAAATTAAATTAGTCGTAAGTGTATTGTTGGATGACCGATCCCTTAGATGAATTCCGTTCTGTTTATTTGAATTAACATTGTTGTTAATTATTTCGTTACTGTTAGATGAGCCCTGCAGATGAATCCCATTCTTAGTATTTAAATTAGCAATGTTGGCACTCACTATGTTACCGCAGGATGAATCTTCTAGGCGGATCCCATCTACCTTATTTGAATTCGCGATATTGTTAACTACTGTGTTGTTGTCCGCCCTGTACACTAAATATATCCCCCAACCATTATTTGAATTAGCAGTATTGTTAGTTATTGTGTTATATTTAGCTGATCCGAACAGTTCAATCCCAGCAATCCTATTCGAACTTACGGTATTATTGGTTATTATGTTGTGATCAGCGTACGTGCGCATGTGGATTCCGCTACGATAGTTCATCACATTGCAATTCATTATGGTGACATTGTCAAATCCATAGTTGTAAATCCCATCGCCGGAACCAGTTCCTCTTATCGTTGCACCGTTACAATCCAAGACTACATCATCTGCGTTGATTATGATGACCCCGATCGCACCAGCATCTGGGATATCATAAAATCCAGGGCAAAGGACGGTATCTTCATTGATGTATAAATCATCGGTTGGGATTACGCAACAACTATACGTACACCCCCTTGTTCCATCATCGTTCCATCCATCAGATTTATCGCAAGTATTATCATCACCACTTCCAAAATCACCGATCACATAAAAATCATATTTTTTGTTATCACATGCGGTATTCCAATTCAGTTTATTACCTGATGAATAGGTTCCTCCACCTAAATAAAACCCGTAATCATTTGAATTTGCCGTGTTTCTGATCAATTCGTTGTTAGAGGAATTATATAGATTAATTCCTTGGCGATTTGAATTTGCCGTATTTTCCATCATTTTTACGCCAGAAGATGTCTGCAAGTAAAATCCAGATCCGCTACTGGAGGTTACTGTGTTGTTAATCAACTGATTATCGTTAGAATAGTATGATAGGAAGATTCCATATTGATAGTTCATCACGCCACAATTCTTTACAACGACATTCTTAAATCCAGGATTGTAAATTCCTCTTCCAGAACCCGTTCCTCTTATCGTTGCACCGTTACAATCCAGGACTACATCATCTGCATTGATTATGATGACCCCGATCGCACCAGCATCTGGGATATCATAAAATTCAGGGCAAAGAACGGTGTCTTCATTGATGTACAAATCATCGGTTGGGATTACGCAAACATCTATCTCTTCCGCCCCGCCTACACCTACACCCGCGCCGCTCACCGCACCCGCAAATATCGAAGCCAACATCACGCCTATGAGGACGAACAATGCCAATTCCGCTTTCTTTTCCCGCATGATTTTTACCCCATAACTTACTTACTTTATAAGTTTAGATATTTAGATAGTTTCTTTATATATAAAGGATGAGGCTACATAAGGCTACGTCATCAAATGGAAAATTTTGATAGTTATCAACACATATTATTTGATGGCTTTTAGTATGCTTCCAGAACTATTGATGTGATTATTCATCAAAAAGAAACCAAGTGAAACTTTAAAGACTTATTCCTTCTTGTAGGGCAAGGAATACCACAGATAAAATTCCATAAGTATCTCATGTCTTAAAAGGTTTTCGGTATTTGGTATTAAAATATCCAAAAGGCATGTTTCATCATATTATCCATTCATCCTTCAAAGCTCACTCCAAATGCAATTTTTTACATTAGCCATACAAATGTCCGCATTCTACTTCTCCGTACCCGATCCAGTCCCAATCGCCGTAATACCTGTTCTGAACAGTTGTTT
>QBUN01000257.1 GCA_013180565.1 Candidatus Methanophaga sp. GoMg3.2
TTTTCTTCTGACGAAGGAGTTCGAGCTGGTGTTGGTTTAGGTGTAACAGGAGGCACAGGAGTTGGCGTTGAAATTGGTGTTGTAGTTATGTTAAGTGCAGGCGTAGGAGTGGCAGTAGGAGCAGGTGTCACGTTCCATATCCAAGTGTGCATATCATGTAACTCTGTTATTGCGTTAGTTGCAATTACAGAGACGTTCCAGGTACCGGCAACTGCATTCGTGTTCGTATAGTCTGCTTCTGTTACTGCTTCCTCGGTTTGCACTTCTGTACCATTTATCTGCCAGCTTATGTCTACTGTCTGATTCACGGAGATATTGAAAGTTCTTGATTCGCCTTCTGTGTTGTTCATAAAAGATTCGACAGGGCTGCAAGCCGTTATGTTTGGAACGGTTGGTGTAACTTTGCCTTCTTCGCCCTCTCTTTCCTCTTCCTCCTCTTTTTCATATGTTATCACTAAGAACGCATTCGCGGGCATCATATTGTCACCATCATCACCTTGAACTACCATATTGTCATTTCTCTCAAGATCATCTGTTACATCGGTCGGCACTAATCCAACTTGAGCATTATTGGATCCTATACTCATAGAGATGCCGCCCCTTTCCTCACTACATGAACCGCTGTATCCATCGTACATATCCATACCTAACTCATTGTCATTGAAGTACAGGTAGCTGTGCCAGCCACTTGCTGGGTTACCACCCCAAATAGAGACAACACCAAGTACTGCTTCCTCCACTTCGCTCAAATCTATATCCTCTTCGAATGTTGCGCTATTCGTACATTCCACTAAGGAAAGAAAGCCACCATAAGGTCTTTCCTCACCACCGCCCATGAGTAGGTCTGCACCTTCATTTATCCAATATTCTCTTTTTGGCATGGTGGTATCCTCATAAACGACTAGAATAGCTGGCGGTGCAAACGAATACTCCTCAGCAAAGTCAGAATCATCACCTCCATAGTTTAGGTTTTTCACACTCACTACGTAAGATCCGCTTTCTTTCGTGTACTCTGTAATATCATACGCATAAGTACCCCATGCATATATATCCGCGCCGAAATCGCCCTTTATGTCATTGTAGCTCTTTTCCATATCCAGGTTGTAACGGTCGTCCGAAGGTGTAGTCAGAGTAACGCCTATTTTTGGTGCTGTATATGACGGTTTTGCCCACGTATAGTAAATATACAATCTTGCCAGCTTTGTGTTCCCCGGGATCTCTAGATCATACGTGATGTCATAATATGTGTCATCCGTACCTCTATCACCACTAATGTAACTCCTGTATTCTCCATCCCCGGTAGTGTATATTATCCCTCCTTCTACATCGCCATGCACATAATTCTCTAACGGCTCATCTGCCATATAGCCATTCCAAACCACTTTTTGCTCTTTTGTTGTGAATTCATTGTTCGCTTCATCTGCCTCTAGCACTTCATCCTCTTCATCAACCACCGCTTTTAACACCTTGCTGGTATCAGTATAAACGCAGACGGCTCCTTCTGCTGTATCCGTCCAACTTAGGGGGTCCTCTCCTTCCAGCACCCACTCAGAAAATTTCACGTGTGTAAACCTACCCGCTGGCAACCCTTCTACTGTTTCACTTCCTATTGGCTCGTCATCTGCGTATAGTATCACCTCAAAGCTTTCGTCTGCATCGGCTGTTCCATTGTTACTTACAGTAACTTCCGCATAGTTCCTAAGATTGAACCACGGGTCACCGGCAGGCATATCATACTTTTCCGACCAGAGATGATAAGGCGTAATCGCAGTGATGTTAAGATCTGGCATCTCTATGCTCTCATCCACCGACTCAGACTGATTACCTGCTAAAACAGATGCAGGCATACTTAAGCTTAAAAGCAAAAACAAGTAAGATAATGCGAATACAGTTGCGAGTCTCCTTGCTATTTTAATCCTTTTTCCTTTCATCGGGCTCTCACTCTCCACTTTTAGTGCGATCATATTCTTTAATTGCAGTAATGTTGGTATCTAGTGCCTATACTGTTCTTCTTTCCAATACTAATATCGCATTAGCCACATTAATGTATTCATCCTCTCCTCGATTGTAAAATACACTATTATCAGTCGATGCTACGTAACCCGTCACATTCCACGTATTCAGCTCAAGGGTGTTACTATCTATCATGCTTGTGTTAAGCTCGTGCTCATTAAACTTCAAGCAGCTATTACAACCCGGATAGTAAGCAGTCAGGTGTACTAGCGTGAGATTTGCTTTTGTTACTATCTCTGTGTTTACAGTGCCATTGAAGTATGATATTCCCATATCATGTAAAACAGGTGGCCAAGCAGCATCTGCATAGTGGAGCGCATCACTCCCCTCGTTTATCCAGTATTGAATCTCCTTTGGGTTATTTCCGCCTTCATACACTACAATCAGAACAATACCATATGCCCTACCGTCAATGGAACCATTGATCTTTGCTGTGGTTGCCGTGTTCGTGGATCCGGGAGCGACTAAATTGGTCACATTGTAATACATCCAATGTTTTCCATTACCACTGCACCACACATTTGGATTTGTATCCGATTCACCATGTAGATGTATTTGTCCAAGTCTACTTTCATTGTCAACCCCGTTAAACGTGACCTCAACCCAACCTTTATTCCTAGGATTGCCACCCCAAATACCGGTGTACAACCGAGCCCATTTAACGTCTCCATCTGGCACATCAAACTCTCCCGTTAGCGTTGTTGTCCCTGCCCAGGGTTCATAATCTATGAACACACCACCGTTTACAAAACCGCTTATTTTCGTTTCCACAGGGAAACCCTCGAAGTTGTACTCAGCAACCAACGGCACTACTATTAAGCACAGCATGGTGATGCCAATTATTGCAACAATACCTACCTGTGGGTATTTCATTTTCTTCATCTTTGTATCTCCACTTTACTAACAAGTTTCAGAGTCTTTAATAACTTGCTTATGTAAAAATAAAAAATAGAGGAGGAAAACCTCCTTTAAATAGTCATTCTGTTCTTGTTATCCCTCGTATTCTACAATCAAGAACACATTGCTCGCCTGCATGCCATCTGCGCCCGTATCCTGGAATCCCATGCTGTTGTCGCTTGTTAACAGGTTTGATTTCACATCCACAGACTCCACACAGATCTTGCTTTCCGGATATGCCTCGGAATCCACGTCCCATGCATCGGTTTTAACGATATTGTGGTTAAAGAGCATATTCATTCCGGTTGTCCTTCCTTGTGCAACAACTGTAATAAGCGTTGCATTGGTAACCTTTGCAAGGTCGATTGTCCCAGGGAACGCTACTGTCGCAGTTGCTTCCTCTGGCGATACACAGTAGTTATAACTACCGTGTGCGCCGTCCGCAGCCATGAGATAGTCATTGCCTTCCAGTGTCCAGAGTTGAATCTTTGTACCTGCCGAACCTTCATAGACAACATACAGCATCTCTCCTAACAGCGTTGTCTTGTTGGTCGGATCAATGTTTTTAACTACTACGGTGTAGTTACCGGAACCAGTTACCTCTGCAGTTACGTTGTATGCATATGTACCCTTTGGACTATTGTAATTTCCAAAGCCCTTCTGGTCATTGTACATCGCATCAGGCATTACTGTTGTACCACTGAAGTTCACACTAAGGTTTGCCAGACATCCTGTCGGATACGTTTTGTAGTTACCCCATGCGTCATACCAGTATAGATAGAGCCTCGCCTTCTTCACTGTTGCGCCATCGGGCATTTCAATATTATGTACCCTTGTGCTGTTATCTCCAGGACTGAAAGTACTAATCTTCTCACCACTCACATTGTATACAACACAGCCATACAACTCCTCCTCGTACTCAAACAATGTTAGTGGCTCTTCGGTAGTATTGCAATCAAAGTTCTTGCTCTTGTAGCCGTTGTTTACGACACCGCCTATAACGTCGTATCCAGAATAGTTCTGAATAGCAGGGACAACCATCGAAAGCATATTATTTGTCTCGTCTGATTCGTTTATCTTTTCATTGCAGTCCACGGTCATACTTATCGTAGTAGATTGTGACTGTGCCGGAAAACCAGGCATAACTAAGTAATAAGGCATAACCGCATATTTTCCACAATAAGGTGCCCAGTCGAAGCTGACCGTTTTATTAGCGCCTGCTGACACTCCTGACACGTTCTCGCGACCCATCTCAAAACCTATGACCTCAAAGCAAACCTCGAATGCCCCTGCATCGGTAGATCCATTGTTATACACAACTGCGCTGATGTTATTGCTTTCATTAACGTAAACCCTGACTATCTCTTCGCCGCGCGTGTCACCAGGGTTTATGATAATCCTGCTCACACCCAGGTCTGGCAACTGTGCCTGTGCACTTCCTACCAGTGCAACCAGAGCTAATAGTGCGATAGCAAACAGAGCAGCCGTCTTTTGTATGTTCATTTTTTCTTTTTTCACCTCCTCTTATTTTGGGTATTTTATAGCGCCCCTCCTCGGCGCTGAGTCTTTTCAAAAGGTCTCGCAATCCACCATTTTTTTCCCCAATTTCATGTGCGTATCACCTTTTTTCATCACTCTCATCTCTTCTATTTATCTCACCTTTTTGTAAGATATTAAAGCATTTTGTGGTACACCTTATAAGCTTTTCGGTTTAAACCGCACCAAATATAAAAATCATATTTTTATTGTGCATATCCACTATATCTGCCGTAACGCATCCAAAGGATTCAATCTCGCCGCCCGCCTTGCCGGATATAATCCGGACACAATCGAAAGAACGACCGAAATAGCGAATCCTGCCGCTAACATCCAGGGGGTGATTGCAGTTATGCTGCCTGATTGCAGTCCTGCACCCAGGTCACTACCAAGTGCACTTACCAGGAACGGTTTACCTACGATCTCTATCAGCATGGAGAAGCCGATACCCAGCAGATCGCCAAAGATCCCGCCTATTATCCCTATTATTAGACATTCCGCAAGGAACATCTTCATAATATCATAATCAGACGCGCCCAATGCCTTTGTCAGTCCTATCTCCTTTGTTCGCTCATAAACCGAGATAATCATCGTGTTCACCACCATAAGCGCACCAACAACGAGCGAGATACCGGAAAAGAAGCCCAAAATCAGGGTTACCGCCGTCATCAGTTTGTTTACTTCATCAATTACATCCTGTGCAGAATGAGCACCCAATCCAAGTCGCTCTATCCTCGTCAGTACAGAAGCAGCAGAAGCAGGATCATCCACTTTTACCACTGCACCGTCATAGGCATCCTTCTCGTCCAGCGCCTTCGCTTCCGTGAGGTCCACTAAGACCTGGTTGTCATGCTCATCACCGG
>QBUN01000256.1 GCA_013180565.1 Candidatus Methanophaga sp. GoMg3.2
GGCCACGTTTTCGTTGAATGTGTGATCATATTAGCACTTGTTGTTTTAGGACTTGGATTGAAAAGCTATTTCAATCAATTAGAATCATGGATATATCTAATAGGAGGCATTGCACTTATTTTAATGTCATTAAGTGTTATTAAAGAGGCGAAGGCTGTGAAGTCATGGTCACGAGAGGAACTGATAAGCAATGAAATGAGAGGCACAAAGGAGAAAAAAGGTTGAGGAGAAAAGGAAGATGGTAATAGACCAGATTGCTCGTATCTCTATAAATCCGCAGACTAAAACACCTCATACGCCTACAAGAATAGAAATTGCTATGACCGAAGCTAAGGTGCACATTGACCCCTTTAAACGTGTAGACGAGTTAGTAAATGAGACTGTGAAGGCTATACGGCCAATAATTCCGATAAAGATAGAGGAGACCGAGATAGCGATAAAGATCCCTGCGGCATACACAGCTCGAGTATATGAACTAAAGGGTAATTATAGCGTGATAAAGGAGGAGTGGCAAGGAGATGGTTCATTCGTAGCGGTGGTGAAAATACCGGCGGGAATGAGAGATGAACTATTCTCTTTTTTGAACCATATAACAAAAGGAGATGTTCAAACAAAGATAGTAAAGTGATGTACCATGTATAAAGTAGTGGTTCCTGGGGATTGTATTTCGACTGAGGTAAATCGTGCAGGCGAGGGCACTTACGTTGAAGATGGCAATGTTTATGCACTGAAATATGGCGTACTGGACGATAGAGGCACGATAAAAGTGGTAGCACTTTCTGGAAAGTATATGCCAGTGAACGGAGACGTAGTAGTAGGGAAAATAGCCGAGATTTCGTTCCCTTATTGGATTGTTGACATCGCATCGCCTTACGAAGCGCGATTACACAAATCCGAATTTGGAAGGGGCGAGAAGATAGATTTTGGTAACATGTGTGAGTATCTTGATATTGATGATTTGATTGTAGCGAAGGTAATGAATGTGGATGTAATGATGAGGATAGATCTGGCATTGAAGAACGAATTCAAGATGGATGGCGTCGGTAGATTGATAGAAGTATCACCTACGAAGGTACCACGCATAATAGGACGGAGTGGTTCGATGATACGGCTGCTGAAGGATAAGTGTAATTGCTTTATCTTTGTCGCAAAGAATGGGCGTATCTGGATAAAGGGCAGTAGCGCAGATATGGATCTCGCTTCGCAGACGGTGATGAAAATTGCGAATGAGGCTCATACGTCTGGGTTAACAGATCGGATAGCACTTTTTTTAGATTCGTTTAAAAGTGAAAAAGGAGAGGGATAAGGGAGAAGAATGAAAGAAGAAAAAATAGAGCTTATAAAAGATGGGAAGAGGTTGAGTGGTAGAGGTTTTGAAGAGCTCAGGCCTATAAAGATAGACGTGGGCGTGTTAAAAAGAGCAGACGGGTCATGTTACTTTGAGTTAGGGAATAATAAGGCGCTTGCTGCAGTATATGGTCCTAGGGAGATGCATCCAAGACATTTTCAAAATGCGAAAATGGCGGTAGTCAAATACCGGTATAACATGGCACCTTTTTCGGTAGATGATAGAAAGAGACCTGGGCCGGACAGAAGGAGTCAGGAGATTTCGATGGTTAGTAGGAAAGCGTTAGACCCTGTTATACTAAGAGAACTCTATCCAAAGACTGCGATAGAAGTGTATGTAGAGGTACTTCAGTCGGATGCAGGTACGAGGACAGCGGGCATAAATGCGGCTTCTGTCGCGCTTGCTGATGCCGGAATACCAATGAAAGATTTGGTTTCTTCTGTTGCCATTGGTAAAATAGATGGAGAAGTGGTATTGGACCTGGATGCAAAAGAGGACAATTTCGGTGAGGCGGATATGCCAGTAGCAATGATTGCAAGGACAAACACAATTACGCTGTTGCAGATGGATGGTCGACTAAAAAAGGAAGAATTTGAGCGTGGGTTGAAGATCGCGATGACTGGTTGTCGTAAGATATACGAGTTGCAAAGAGCCGCGTTAGTTGAGAAATATAGCAAGAGTGGAAATGAGGAGTGAAAAATAGAAATGGGACAGGAAGTTATAGAGGATATAAGGAAGGATTACGTGTATGACCTGATAGAACAGGGAAAGAGGGCAGATGGGCGCGGATTTCTCGATTTCCGTGATATCACCGTAGAACGGGACCTAATAAAGAAGGCGGATGGCTCAACACGGGTGCAGATAGGCGATACAGTAGTTTTAGTAGGTGTGAAGGTTGAACCAGGTGCGCCTTTCCCCGATACTCCTAACAAGGGGGTTTTAATGACCAATGCAGAGCTTGTACCACTGGCATCGCCGGAATTTGAGTCGGGACCGCCGGGTGAAAACAGTATAGAACTAGCAAGAGTTGTAGATCGTGGTATTAGGGGCTCAGAAACGATAGATTTGGAGAAGTTGTGTATAGAAGAAGGGGAGAAAGTATGGATGGTTTTTATAGATATACATACTTTGGACAACGATGGTAACTTGGTGGATGCCGCTGCATTGGGTGCTATTATGTCTCTTTTGAACGTTACTATACCCTATGAGCAATATGGCTTAACGGGGGAAGACACATTGCAGATACGGGACACACCTGTTGCGGTAACAGTGGTGGAAATTGGAGGGAACCTCTTAGTGGACCCAAATGTATATGAAGAGAGTGCAGCCACGAGCAAGTTGACAGTGATTTCAAATGCGGATGGGTCAATATCCGGACTGCAAAAGAGTGGCAGTAGTGGCTTAACGGAAGAAAAGATAGTAAAGATGATCGAAATAGGGATCGAAAAGGCGCGAGAAATAAGGGAGAAGTATTTACCTAAAATTTAGAGTAATAATATGGATGTATAGTAATTTCACTGGAAAATTCGACAGTGCAGGGCTGAGCAAATACTTTTTCTCGTTTTTGATTTCAAGTGTGTGTCTGAGCCCGATTTTTTTTCGTCTTCAACTTCAGCCTATAATAGTTTAATGGATGAGAAATCTTCTCACATATGTCGTCACTTCCAACACAGTTACCATAAGTGCGCATTGTCGCACAGGACGGTGCGGTATAACGAACACTTCCCGTACCGCCTGCAATATGCCGCACCTGATACCTTGTTCGCTCTTCATCAAAATCCGGCGAGTTCTTGTAAATCTCTATTATCTCATCTTCACTCAGCCCTAAATTCAACAAGAAAGCAGTAACCGCAAATCGCGCACCGTGAGTGACATTTATACCCTCTTTTAAGTTGCTCAGAATGTGGGCTATACAAGGCGGGAAACAGTTTGGGTCCTTCACGATGAAGCCTTCCGCATCGCCAAACTTCTTTCGGGTTTCCTCCAGCTCGCGCTTTATCTCCTCGGTATAGCCTCTTATCGCATTACATACATCTGCGGGAACGTTCAATGGCAGGTCTTTCATTATCCTTTCATAGATCGCTTCCTGGATAATGCGAATAAATTCGCCCTTTTCCAGTTTCACACGCCCCTTCTCCAATCCACGGTTCACCAGTTTCCATTTTTTATCATGTAGATTAATTGTGAACCGCAAGTAATCAACGAAAGGCATCTGAACATGCTCACGGAAAAAATCCACGCGTATGCTAAACTCTTCGGCCATCTCATAAATAATATCAGTGTCCGTGCGGGAATCGGCTAATAACTTTTCGTGTGCCGCTTTAGCTTCGGATAACACATATCTGCGGACAAGGTGCTCGTCATGGATGCATGAGACAAGAATACGAGCAAAAGGATAAGATAGTAATTCCATCTCCGCTTGCGCGTTGGTGATTACAGCAGGCTTTAGGATCATTCCATCCTTTATCGCTTCTAATATCCTCACCTTGCCTCTCAGTCTCGCACGTTCAAAAGCAGCAGAGTTTATTAAATTCTCCAGCGTGGCACCTGATTCGTCTACATATCCCGATGCCGAGGAAAGGAAAGGATAAAAGCATAAATGTGTGGAATTCCGTTCCATCGTAATCGCCCTATTTTTCAGTTAATCAATCTAAATTTTGTAGCATCAATGGTATTTCTCTTATAGCTCAAAGTTACTTTTTCTTCTGCAAAGACTATCCAGATGTCTATTGTATCCTGTTCGTAGGCAGTTTTATCTAGAATCACTTTCTGAACTTCTGTAAGCGGTATTAGCAATACCCCATTCCGGGATACTAACAGATAGTCCTCTCCCTTTTGTAATGAATCAATGAAACTTCCGGGTTTACGCCCTCTAAAAGTAATTTGCCAACCCTTTGGTTTTTTACTACCTGGACGGATAAACGCTTTTTTACCATCAATTATAGCCTCATATCTTCCCCATTCTCCAATTTTTCTGCCGCATTTCTCAAGTATCTTCTTCAATTCATCACCAAATACTTCTTCTTGACCCTTCTCTTCGAGAACTTTTGTGATGACATTCTTTTTGAGCAAGAAGAAATTTAGCTCCTCTCTCAATGTGCGTACTAAAAATTTTTGGATGGCATTAAGCTTTTGTAGCTCTCCCTGCGCTACTACGGCATATTTGTTGGCTTTAAACAATTTAATCAGGTATAATTCCAACGCCTTCCTGACGACGGTATCGTTAAAATCCGATTGCATGACGGGACGACCATCATTGATTATAAGAGCTTTACTCCAATTTTTTATTTTATCTTCAGGATTGCTCATGTGCGTTTTCAGTCGAATGTAAATGCTTTTAGCCTCGCCAATATATACCCTATTTTTACCTTCAAATAGTATGTAAATACCGGGGAACTCTATCCTACCTAATTCGATGTTTAGCACTTCCAACGCCTTCATAGTCCGGGGTATCTCCCACGATCGAATCTGTTTTGTAGTTCGAGCTCTTATTATGCCCTCACTATTCTCAGGGTCTTCCTGATACCCGATATCACTATTAGACATGATTCTACCTCTTTACTAATGTAATAATTGATTCTCTCAATTTATAGCTTCTTATCTGTCCTGATCGCCTTTCTCTCGCTTTTTCTATCTTCTCGACATCAAGACCCAAATCCAATCCTATTTTAGCTATCAGTAAATCTGTAGGAACATAAACATCCGCTATTAGACTATCACCAACTACTAAAATGAATCTCCCACCGGAATTTAGGGAAGGGATAACCTTCTTCATAACCTTATACAAATCGTCGAAATACTTATGAACGATATATGGCATATCCGTTCTTCTATAACTCCCCCTCTTCTCAATGTTCCACACAATTTCGGTTTTTATCTTCTCTATCCAGTCATTTGAATAAGTCAAACCAGACCTACAAAACTCTTTTATTAATCCTTTAGAAACATTATCAC
>QBUN01000255.1 GCA_013180565.1 Candidatus Methanophaga sp. GoMg3.2
ATAATAGATCCGGGTCTGTGTTCTGAGCACAAAGGCAGAAAGCGGAACAAAAGGTTGGATGAGTTTTGATATGATAAGGCGATACTTGTGATAAAAATAGAATGAATATTATTGGGGATGACAATAGAGTATTTGATAGAGGCTGAGTTGTATTTTACGCTATATGGCAATGTGTAATATACACCCTCAACCCCCATACTCACAGCCCTATACAAGCTATGAACGCCATAGGTATTTGATTGCCTATCGTATTATCCTACATCAAAAGCCAGCTATGAAAGCGGTTTTCCGTATTCTCGGAAATAAAGCATTTCAACCGTGTTTAACTTGTATAGTTATTAGAAACGGAACAATTTTTTAACTATCCTGTGTCGATTTTTCTGAAGAGTCTGAAGGAGCTTTGGATGAAATTTTCCCATCGTAATAACCGACTGTTGCTTTAAGTTTATCAGCATTGTTGTAGATTTCACTTAATTTATCTATCGGCACCTTTTCTTCTTTTTTAAGCGGCATGTGCGATGATATTTATTGGCGTTCCAGGCGGTACCTTATTTGGACTCACAGTTACGGCAGTGATGGGGGACCCTCTTGGTCTATCACCAGCTCAACATCAGGTGCCTTTACCGATGCCACATTACCCTCACTATTTGTTGCGATTATGTCAATATTGTAAATCCCACCGTCTGTAAAGACCATTGTATGCCATATCCCGGTATATATCCCCTCATCCTCCAGATCCAACATGAACACTGTCGCGACTTCCTTGCAACCTTTACTGATGATTGCTCTAACGTCCCTTACGCCCGAAAGAGCATCGGTGACTTCCGCAGAGAGCTCTATTGGCGTTCCTGAGTACGCAGGAGTTGGACTTATCACCATATTTGTGACACTTGGTGCTTCTGTATCTACGGGTGTTGGAATTATCTCTATACTGGGCGCTCTGACTACAGCCTCGTTGTTTCTATTATCCATTGCAACTATGTCAAGATTGTAAATCCCAACGTCCGTAACGGGATTCGTATACCATGTTCCGGTATATATCCCATCACCCTCCGGATCCAACATGAACACGGTAATAAGATCACAGCCTTCTTTTGTTAGGATACCACTGACTCTCCATACGCCAGATATATCGTCGGTGACGTTTACGGTGACGATTATTCGGGCGCCCGCATCTGCTGGAGTTGGACTAACCACCATATTTGTGACGCTTGGTGCTTCTGTATCTACGGGTGTTGGACTTAGACCTGTTTTCTCTTCTATTCCAACTATATTCCCTGTTGCCACATTAATATATACATCCAGAGACCTGTTTGAGAAAGACCATTGAACCCTCCAGGTGTTTTCCCCTTTGTAACCTTTGAAATTAGACAGTTGTACCGTTGTTATGTTTGTGGCATTCAAGAAATCTGTAACAGTGGCATTTCCTATTGAAATGGCAATGGCATCGCAGAGACTTACATTATATCCGCCAAATCCTTCTTCCTCTGGCGGTGTAGGTGTAACGGGAGTTGGTGTAGGAACGGGAGTTGGTGTATGATCCGAACGTGTTACGTTGAAACTTATAGAATGTGGCCACTCGTCTGATCTTAATTCTCCTTCGTTAATAACGTATATAGGACTGTATGTGTAACTCGCAGCAGGAGCCCATTCTGAAAATGCACGAGTCCACTCACATTCCCATAAGTCATCGCCGACGTTGGTACATGTACCTAGCATACACCTAGTGCCACCTGGAGTAGACTCCTTGTAACATACCTTTTCTACCGGTGCGTTTGATTTAGCGATAACCGTAAAAGTCACCACTCCACCGTCAACAATCTCTGTTGGACTTACTGTAACTGACTGTATAATTGGTTTATACGCTTCTTCGCTAAGCACGCTTGCAGTAAGAAGACTGCTTATCACTACTAGGGCTATTAAAATTGCTACAACTTGCTTTTTCATTTTTTCTTTTATCGCAGCCTTTTACCACGTCTATTAGCTGGGTTGGCATATAAACTTTCCGATATATGTACGTTTTTTTTTGCTATTTGCGACATATATGCACATCTTAAAACCTGTTAGTTACTTCCCATTTCCGCTCATTCTACTAACCGCCGCGTAACTTCGACTAGTGGCTTTACCAAACCATCTCGTACCGCAGTTCGCAGCCCTTCATTCGCCCTTATCCTATCTGCAATCGGCGGACTCGTGGTATAATATATCTTGACCATTGCTTGTCCGGCTGGATTGGGCATCAGATATTCGTCTCGGAACTTGCGTAGTACATTTATGTCTTCATGCAATGGCGTGCCATATGCTGCTGTTGCTATGAAACAAGGGGATGGCTCTTGAACCAAAGGATGCATATCGCCACCTACTAAAATTCCGCCATTGGAGTTATACGGGAGTAATGTATCCCCTAGTCCATCGCCATTTGTATCTATTCCGTTATAATCGCTCCAATAGTTCCCGCCCAGCCAGGAACCGCCGATTATGTTTGTACCAGATATCTTTGTGATGTTCCAGATGTTGTTTCCGTTATCTCGAGCGTTGTTCTCTGTGTTGTTGAAGTAGTTGTTGTGGATGTGGTTGTTATTGCTTGAATGATATAGTTCGATGCCGCAGTCGTTGTTCGAAACGGTATTGCCAGAGATCATGTTGCTACTTGAAGAAGACATATATATGCCCCTCCAGTCGTTGTTCGAAGCGGTATTGTCAGAGATCGTGTTGCCACTTGAAGACCACAGAGA
Source organism: Candidatus Methanophaga sp. GoMg3.2 (assembly GCA_013180565.1). The sequence continues at coordinate 2,736 of QBUN01000255.1, forward strand.
GATGCCACACCAGCCGTTGTCCGAAGCGGTATTGTCAGAGACCGTGTTGCCACTTGAATAAGTCAGCTCGATGCCGTCGTCGTTGTTGTTCAATGCAATGTTACTTGTGATCGTGTTGCTACTTGAATGAGACAGATCGATGCCATTCTGATCGTTGTTCGAGACGTTGTTGTCAGAGATCGTGTTGTTGTAGCTAAACAATCTCAAACAGATACCATAGTAATTGCCCGAAGCGTTGTTATCATAAATGTTGCAGTGATCTATGTTACTGCTGAGAGATATTCCTGCCTCTACGCCACCAATAGCGCCTTTGACAGTGAATCCCGATATGCTTACATAATCCGCGGTCACCTCAAAGACATTGCCATTTGAATATAAAGCATTAACTGTGGTAGAACCAGCACCGTTTTCCGATCGAATCGTTAATTGCCTGTCCACATCCACATTCTCTGTGTACGTGCCATCCTTAACGCAAATTGTTTCTCCGGCAGTTGCAGTATCTATTGCAGCTTGTATCGGCGTATCGCTTAGATGGAAAGCGCCATCATCACGCCACCAGCCAGTTGTAATTACACATATGTCGCCACAGGTGCAGTTGAGCTCTCCAGAGAAAACAGTTGTCGCCTCTGTATCAGAATCTGTTACTCCCTCTGCACAGGACACAGTAACAGTGTTATGTAGTACAGTCCCCATAGCAGTTAACGGGTTGACAATAACGGAAATGTTGATCAGTTTTGTCTCGCTTGCATTGAGCGCAGGGAATATCCACATGTCGTCTCCTGATGAAGGTGCAGGAATAGCCGAATCGTAGGCAACGTTTAAATCGTATGTCTCGGTCACTGTGACAGCCGAAGCATTAACGTATCCTTTGTTACTCACGCTAATAGAATAGTTCAATGTGCCGCCTGCATGAACGGGATCTGGATCGTCTGTTTTTTCTACTGATAAAAGCGGTGCAATACCCGCTGGAACCAAAGGATGCATATCGCCACCTACTAAAATATCGCCATTGGCGTTATACGGAAGTAATGTATCTCCAAGCCCATCGCCATTTGCATCTATTCCATTATAATCGCTCCAATAGTTCCCGCCCAGCCAGGAACCGCCGATGATGTTCTCTCCTAAGGCCGGCGTGATGTTCCAGATGTTGTTTCCGTCATCTTGAGCGTTGTTCTTATTGTTGAAGTAGTTGTTATAGATGCGGTTATTGTTGCTTTTGGAAGACAGGCGGATGCCCTCGTCGTTGTTTGAAGCGGTATTGCTATGTATCCTGTTGCTGCTTGAAGAATGCAGAATAATGCCGTATTCGTTGTTCAAAGCACTATTGTCAGAGATCGTGTTGTTGCTTGAAGAATCCAGAAGAATGCCTTCATCGTTGTTTGAAGCGGTATTGCTATGTATCGTGTTGCTGCTTGAAGAATCCAGAAGAATGCAGTATTTGTTGTTCAAAGCAGTATTGTTAGAGATCGTGTTGTTGCTGGAATGAGACAGGCGGATACCAAAATCGTTGTTCGAAACGGTGTTGCTTGTAATCATGTTGTGTTTGCTCGACTCCTGCAGGTAGATGCCATTGTCATTGTCCATAACATTGTTATCATAAATGTTGCAGTGTTCTATGTAACTGCCGAGATATATCCCCCCCTCTTCTTTCCTGCTACCTGTAGCGCCTTTGACAGTGAATCCCGATATGCTTACATAATCCGCAGTCACCTCAAAGACATGATCATTTGAATATAAAGCATTAACAGTAGTCGACGCCGCACCGTTTTCCGACCGAATCGTTAATTGCGTGTCCACATCCACGTTCTCTATGTATTCACCGTCCTTAACGCAAATCGTATCTCCGGCAGTTGCATTATCAATTGCAGCTTGTATCGGCGTATCCGTTGGATGAAACGCACCACCATCTCGCCACCAGCCGGTTGTAATCACACATATGTCGCCACAGGTGCAGTTCTGCTCTTCGGAGAGAACAGTTGTCACCTCTGTATCAGTATCCGTTACTCCCTCTGTACAGGACACAGTAACAGTGTTATGTAGTACAGTCCCCATAGTAGTTAACGGGTTGACAGTAACGGAAATGTTGATCCGCTTTGTCTCGTTTGCATTGAGCGCAGGGAATATCCACATGTCGTTTCCTGATGAAGGTGCAGGAATAGCCGAATCGAAAGTCACGTTTACGTCATATGTCTCTGTCACGGTGACAGCCGAAGCATTAACGTATCCTTTGTTACTCACGCTAATAGAATAGTTCAATGTGCCGCCTGCCTGAACGGGATCTGGATCGTCTGTTTTTTCTACTGATAAAAGCGGTGCAATACCCGCTGGAACCAAAGGATGCATATCGCCACCTACTAAAATATCGCCATTGGCGTTATACGGAAGTAATGTATCTCCAAGCCCATCGCCATTTGCATCTATTCCATTATAATCGCTCCAATAGTTCCCGCCCAGCCAGGACCCGCCGATTATGTTTTCTCCTAAGGCCGGCGTGATGTTCCAGATGTTGTTTCCGTCATCTTGAGCGTTGTTCTTATTGTTGAAGTAGTTGTTATAGATG
>QBUN01000254.1:0-2149 GCA_013180565.1 Candidatus Methanophaga sp. GoMg3.2
GCATGTAATTTCAATAAGTGGTAGTTGATATAGTTATTTCGTGACGCCCCCTAAGCTAAAATACCCAACTAATGGCTGTGGTACAGAATGTACAGGTATCTAAAAGACCAAAATTTTCCCCTTTTTCTTTTTATGGGCTACGCTCCTTTTACTAAGATATTTTTAAAAAATAATAAGTGGAAATAGGAAAATAATTTGTTCTCCCATTCCCCACCTTACTTTATTTTATTCTTGTGTCAGAGGGCACACGTCCAGACGATCTGTGTCTGCACTCCCGGCAGCGCCTGGTATAGTGTAGTTGCCCGTTCCACCCGGCGGTTGCGACCAGAAATTACTCACCCAGTTATTATACGTTCCATCATCCCATGCTTGCGGCACATTATCAATGAAGCAGTTCTCATGTATTCCTGTATTTATAACACCGCTTTCTAACCGAACTCCCGTGCCTGCAAGAGAGTTATTCTGGATTTTATTCCCTTCTATTCTGTTTTCACTGCCCGAAGCAATCCATATGCCATGGCCACAGTTTATTATCGCACCATTCTGTATCGCATTTCCTGACGAGTTATAAATGGCGATGCCGACTGCGCTATAGTTTACGGTGGTTGTGATGTTCATTATTCTGTTGCTGATAATCACACAATTGCTTGCATTGTTCATGTATATGCCTGCTCGGATAGGACGTGGGATCAATGGTGCATCTACATCTGCGGTTTGACCTGGCACTACATGCACCTTCGCCGACCAATCCATATAACCCTTAAGTGTGAGTTCAAGATTATGGGTGCCGGCCACTACATTAGTTATCGTGTAGGGTGTTAGCGCGTTTATAGGTACGCCATCTAAACCTACATTTGCACCTGGTGGTTCAGATTTGACTAATATAGCACCTGTTGCAGGTATCGGAGTCAATGTTGCTGGTACAGTTGTAGTTTTGCCAGCGGTTACAAGTACTGTTGTCGGCCAATCACGATAGCCCACAAGACAGAGTTTTAACGTATGGTAGCCGGGGAGTACACCAGTAATTGTATATATTGTTCTTCCTACGTATTTATTATCCAAGTATATATCTGCACCAGGTGGTGAAGAGAATACGGTAATCGTCCCTGTTGTGGGAACCGGAGTCAACGTTTTATATACGTAAGCGGTGTTGCCAACCACTACTTTCACATCGGTTTTCCAATCATAATAGCCATCAAGCGAGAGCACAAGTTTATGGTGGCCCGGGGATACCGTAGTAAACGTGTAGGGTGTTGTTACGTGCGGCCCAATATAGTCATCTAATTTTATCGTTGCTCCTGACGGTGATGACTGTACTGAGATAGCTCCTGTCGTTGGTGTCGGCGTTGGTGTTGGTTTCGGAATCATTGTTGCATGTACAGGTGTAGTTTCACCAGCCGTTACATCTACCTCTTTCGGCCCCCAGTCATAATAGCCATCAAGAGAGAGTTTAACTGTATGGCGGCCGGGATCTAAATCAGGAATCGTGGCTGGTGTTGCCGATATGGGACCAACAAATGTTTGGCCATCTAATTCTACCATTGTGCCCGATGGTGACGATTCAATTTGGATAGTCCCAGTTGTTGGTGGTTGCTGTTTTGGAGTCAATGTTGCATGTATAGGGAAAGTTTGACCTGCGGTTACATCTACCTCTTTCGTCCATTTCTCATATCCCGCAAGAGAGAGCTCAACTGTATGGTATCCGGGCTCTACCTCTTGTAACGTATCCGGTGTTTTATATAGCATACCCCAGCATTGACCATCTAAGCAAATCGAAGCACCAGATGGTATGGAAGCGACCGATATAGCCCCCGTTGCTGGTGGTGGTGGTGTTGGCTTGTGCTTTGGTTTCAATTGTGCATTTACATACGAAGTTTGACCTGCGGTTACTTGTACGTCTGTGGACCAATCATGATAACCCTCAAGAGAGACTGTGATTGTAGAGTAGCCTAAGGATACTTTATCAAATGTATAGGGTGTTGTAAATATTGGCCCAACAAACGGCCCGTCCGGGGTCACTAATCCTATCGTTGCTCCTGCTGGTTCAGAAGTGACACGGATGGACCCTTTTTGATATTGCGGTGGTAGTAGTAAGGCGGATATAGCGTGACTATGAACCTTGTCATTCCTTGTCGTGTTTAGTGCAGCA
>QBUN01000254.1:2772-5292 GCA_013180565.1 Candidatus Methanophaga sp. GoMg3.2
CAATCGGGATAACCATCAAGAGTGAGTGTAACGGTACAAGTGCCGGGTTCTACCCGGGTAAACGTATGTGGTGTTTTTACTGACGGGCCAACAAACATACCATGAGGCGTCTCTAAGCTAATCGTTGCGCCTTCTGGCTCCGACGTGATTTTAATAGCTCCAGTTGCTTGAATTGGCGCTAATGTTGCATGTACGTATTTTGTTTCGCCTGGAGTTACCTGTTCAGTTACTGACCAATCCTGATAGCCATCGAGAGCGAGTTCCAGTGTATGATGGCCAGGAGCTACATTAGCTATCATGTCCGGAGTTGTCCTAAGCATACCATACCATTGCCCATCTAATCCCACATTTGCACCAGACGGTGATGAGCTTACACTGATAGACCCTGTTGTTTGAATAGGAGTTAATGTTGCATCTACGTAAGCTGTCGCACCTTCTCTTACATACACATTCGCTGACCACTTATGATAACCATCAAGTGTGAGTGTAATTGTACTGGTGCCGGTACCTACCTTGTTAAAGGTGTAGGGTGTTGTTATCGTAGGGCCAATAAACAAGCCAGCAGGGGTAACTAATTCGATCGTTGCGCCTGAAGGTTCAGAAGAGACAGAGATAGATCCAGTTGCTTTTGGCGTGTAATGGGGAGTAAGAGTTGCATGTATCTGTGTAGTTCTGCCACCATTTACCTGTACCGTTTTTGACCAGTCATAATAACCCTCGAGCGAGAGTGTAATTGTATACATGCCTTGCTCTAAATCAGTAAAGGTGTGTGGTGTTGTTTCAGTTGGACCAACAAATGCCCCGTCTGGGGTCTCTAACCCGATCGTTGCACCAGATGGTGTTGAGTACACTGCGATAGTGCCTTTCTGATATTGCGGTGGTAGAACGGCATTGAGCGGAGCTACAAAAGCAGCAACCAGAAAAATCGCGGTCACCAGAGCAACAACTAAAAACCCCTTCTTTAGTATTGGTTTTGTCGCTAAAATATTTTCTCCTTTTTCTTCTTTTTGTTTCATTTTTTCACCTCTTATATCTAGCATAACTGACATAAATATAAAAACGGTTTTTCTTTTAGCACAGGCTAAATTTTCTTTTTGTGAAAAAGAAAAAGTGTTGTGTAATCTTGTGGTTCGCTAAACACATACTATTTCCTATTGTCACCAAAACAAACAAGATTTACTCCGATAATATTGGGTGTATTTACTCCTCATGAAGTTTTCGATAAGGATTGCTCAAAGCTTAAGTCTTTTCTTTAAACACAGTCAAATCCTTTTATAGCTCAAACAAATTCCGTAATCGCTTGTCTACTTCCTCTTTCATACTGGATGACAATTCCCCTAACTCACACCGAATCAGGGAAGTGGTTACCGTCATAAGACACCGATAGATCATCGAACGGGAAAGGAAGCAGGACAACTTTACCCTTTATCATGGTTGGAATGGCTTTCCATCAGTTGGCTTATAGACATCTTCTGCCCGATCGTTTAAGAACTCAAAAGCAGGATTAGCTGCTGCTGCTCGAAGCCACTCGCTTTCATCTATATCCTCAGAAGGAAATAGAATGATGACACGGACACGGTTGGGACCGGCAATCGGTAGTGGTTCATCAATATGAAGCCGGCTTTCTTTGTCAACTGTTCCCATCACTTCGATAGCTTTCATTGTAATTTCCATAATACTTTCCCTCCTCCATTTTTATCACCCTTAATTCACCCTATATTTTTTATTGTAAATTAATGCGCGCTTAAAATTAACTACATAAAGGCGCTATTGACTACATACATATCCAAGGACCGCCGCTCTAAGGATAGACGCGGGGGCACCATTAAGGCGGCACTGGAAACATGTAAGCGGAAGCGGGCGGAAGAATGATTAAAGCGGAAACAGTAATGATAAAGCGGAGAAGGTTGTGCGGATATGTTTCAAGGATAGGTTTCGAGGATAGAGGCGGAAAGCTGATGTTTTTTATTGTGTATAACGTATGACTTCTACCTATAAATTTAATTTCGGACGCGGATTTACACGGATTTATTTTTTTTGACCACGGAGACACAGAGAATCAGAGAGGTTAGAAATGGGTTCATAATCCTCCGTGTCTCTGCGTCTCTGTGGTTTTATCTTTATTTTGCCTCTGCGTTCTCTGTGTGCTCTGCGGTGAAATTTAGGGATATCCCAATTTCGCTAGAAAATTCGACTGTGCCACTTGAAGCTGTAACATGGCCTGCCAGCAGTATTAACTGATAAATCGCAACTTCTTCTCTATCCTACATCTTGCATTATCTCTGAGGACAATCCTTTGTGCTTTGTGCTTACCTGTCCTGACGATGACCTGCGGTTTAGAGATATTTCTCGCTTCTCCGACAAGAACATCACCAGCAATAGTATCCCCTTCCGCTACGCATGTAGTCATTTTCAATCAATCACCTCAAGTTTCCTATCTCTCTTCAACTCCTCTGTAATCTTCCAAACGAGGTCATAGTCCAATTCTAACGCATCGGCAACTTCATGTGGGTACGCCTC
>QBUN01000253.1 GCA_013180565.1 Candidatus Methanophaga sp. GoMg3.2
GCAGGCTTCGAGGGGCCAAACCCTCATCTCTCGTGCAGCTTCGTGGCACACAATCGTCTGCATACCTCACAAAATTCACTTTTTCGTGATTAGAGTTGCCTTTGTCGATTTTACCACTTTTACTGGCATGATATTTGGTTGCAATGGCTTTTTCCATCCCATCCAGTGTCATATTCGCCAGTATTGGAGAAATAATTCCTCCTTGTGGTGTTCCTGCTTTGGTAGGGTTCAGATGACGATTATAGACGAATCCTGCCTCGAGAAACTGCTTTAAGATCGACGTATCCATCGGGATGTTGTCCAGAAGCCATTCATGGTTGATATTATCGAAACATCCTTTGATGTCTCCTTCCAACACCCATTGAGCAGAATTCTTGTGGCTCAGGCAAATAAAAGCATATTGGCATGCATCCTGCGCGCTTCTATACTTCCTGAAGCAAAACGAGCAAGGATCTGCTGTTGCCTCAGCAACCGGGCTTAATGAAAGAGCGTACAGCGCTTGCATCGCCCTATCATACATGGTTGGGATACTCAGAGGTCGCTTCTTATCTGTACCAGGCTTCGGAATGTAGACTCGCTTTAACGGCTCTGCTTTATACTTCTTATCAGATAATTTAAGAGCAGCGTTCATCCTGGAGTTTTGTGTTGTCCACTTCGCGCCATCGATTCCGGCTGTTCTCTTACCCCTATTCTGAGTTACGCTCTTTACTGCTAATAACTTCGCGAAAAACGAGTGTGTTAGCAAATACTGTAGTCTTTTGACCAGATACCATTTCCGTTCCTTAACTGCTTTTGTAATTCGGGCTTGCAGCCTGTTAACGTGTTCTTCGGCCTTTTTCCAGTCGATGTTAATCCACTGTGGTTTTGGTCGAGTTTCTGTAAGTCTCTCGCCTTTTAAGGGCGTAATTGAACTACTTACATTCACAGGTTTGCCTCCTTGCATACAATGAAACACCAATTTGGTAAGTCAGCACCCTCTCGGGTTAGGGCAAATTTTGAACTCCTATACCGTTCATTACAAGAGGTTATTCGCTTTTTACCAAATCCTCTACCCCCTAAGCCGTCGTTTGCCCTCACGGGGTCTATACCCGGAGATTCCGGGAGCTTATGGGGCTTACCAAGTTCTACATCGCAGATAATTATAAACACTTTAGAAGCCATCTGTAAGCCGAGAATCATTCGTCCATCCACTATAACGTCACTATAGCCATTATAGTCTGATTCCGTACCTTTTGGTCTAAGCGTAACAGTCCGTTTTCGCTTATTATAAGTGACGACTCTTACAATGGTTCGCTTTACGCTCTTCATGGTGTTTTTTTTTATCCTTGCAGTTGATCTAAACCGGACTTTCAGATTTTCCACGTTGTTCCGCTGGCTTACTACGTGGGCGTTGCCATCCGCGCATTCCGCGGTAGGATTACCCCGAATGGCGGGGGTAGCCGGTTAGGCAATCTGCGATGCAACTTCTTGTCAACAGATAGCGTTCTTATCCTGGCAGTTGATCTGAGCTGGGTTCTCTGATTTTCCCACGTTGTCCTGCGAGCTTACCACGCAAGCGTTACCACCGGTGTGTTCCGCAGTAGGATTACCCCGAATGGAGGGGGTAGCCACAAGGGCAATCCGCGATGCAACTTCTTGTCAACAGACTGACTTTTTCGATTGTGCCCCACAGTGTCGTGTCAACCATATAATGTCGTAAGTTATATAAGGTATGTTCTTCATAATTAATCTAGGAGGATTGAATATGAAGAAATATATCGTGGCACTTGCCAAAGATGAGCGCGAAACTCTTGGCGCACTTACTTCCAAAGGTAAACATAAATCACAGAAAATCCTTAACGCTCTGATTTTACTGGGGTGCGATGAGGGGGAGTATCAAAAGAAACGTTCGACCAATGAAGAAATGGCTCGCATCCTGAACATAAGTATGAAAAAGATCGATCGTGTGAAGAAACGATTTGTCATGGAAAGTATTGAGGTTGCCCTTAACGGGAGGAAGGGGAGCCGTATCTACGCTAAAAAAGCGGATGGCGATTTTGAAGCCCATTTGGTTGCAGTGAGTTGCAGTGAGCCACCCGAAGGCTTTGCGAGATGGTCTCTGAGGTTGTTAGCCGACAAGGTTGTTGAGCGGGATTATATTGATAGCATTTCTCATGAAACGGTACGCCGTATCCTAAAAAAAACGAAATCAAGCCCTGGCAACGAAAAGGATGGGTAATTCCTCCAGAGCAAAACGGTAACTTTGTTGCGAATATGGAAATGGTGTTGGATGTTTACAAGCGTCCGTTTGATCCACTATATCCCGTTGTAGGCATGGACGAATCCCCAAAGCAGCTGATTGCAGAGACACGAACTCCCATTCCTGCTTCGCCTGGGCAGCCGACCAAACAGGATTATGAATATAGGCGTTGCGGTATGTGCAATATTTTTCTCGCCTGTGAGCCAGTGGCAGGAAAACGCATGGTGAAGATTACTGAAAGAAAAACCAAGAAGGATTGGGCTTATTTTTTGGAAGAGATTGCAGATCAATACAAAAGCGCGAAAAAAATAACGCTGGTGATGGATAATCTGAACACACACGTCCCCGGATCGCTCTATGAAACGTTTCAGCCAGATAAAGCAAAGGCAATATGGGACAAATTCGAGTTTGTGTACACCCCGAAGCATGGGAGTTGGTTGAATATGGCAGAGATTGAGTTGAATGTGCTCACTGGCCAGTGTTTAAACAGAAGAATCGATGACATTGCATTTGTCAGGAAAGAGGTACTGGCATGGCAAAAATCAAGAAATAACAAAAATGCGAAAGTTAATTGGCAATTCACAACTAAGGATGCCAGGATAAAGTTATCTCGACTCTATCCGACAATTGAGAGTTGACATGACACACAGGAGTAATATAACTCTTTCAATTTTTTCTTCTCTTATCCGTAGTTCAGAATGTCTCCAAAAAAGGTATAAAAGGAGTGGGAGGAGTGTTAATTAAACACTTCAGTAGGATTAATAAGGAACTGCAGCTTTTCGGGTTCTCGAAGTAGTTCGTACATCGCCACTTCATTGTTCAGCTTTATTTGCTTTATCCATGTATCCTCAGGCTTAAGGACCCTAATATCTGGCACGGACCCATATTTTTCGTTCTTAATAAACTCGCCGTTGGTCAGCTCGAAGTATGCAGCACCGCCTTTTACTCTCATCGGCTCGTAGATCGATGAGAATGTTCTTGCAACCCAGTTAGCCATCTTTAAAGTTGCTTCAGATGGGTTTATCGTAACATGCCCGTAATTGGGTGGTATTATAACCTTATCTCCTTCTTTCGCCTTTACCACAATTACGTCCGTTATCTTCTCAGTACCCTTTTCCTCCTCCCGGCGCTGTAAAAGATAATGCGCTTCGCCTTCCAATACCTCGTACATCTCGGGGTAGGTCATTTGTGAACCTGGTAGAAGGGGATGATAGTGTCCCGCGGTTTTAACAAATTCCGCGCCGAGCGTATTTGGTGGAATAATAGTGATGTCATATCTCAGCCCTCTTTCTTTTATCCGCTTCTTGTCCTCTTCATTCTTTGATACTTCCCTGAACATGTAATACAGCTCCATCTCCATGTTCGCACTCGCTAAAAAACGCTTGTCTAATACAACTTCCTTCATATCGTACAATTTCCGCACTTCAGGGGAAAAAGTCCTGCCGCCAAACTTCAATTCAGTCCATGTCGTCATTTCGCACTGCCCCTCACATGAGTTATTATCCAATCAAAGTTTCTGCATATAAAATCTTTTGGATAGTTTTCAATTTTATAGACGAAAGATGAGAAGTAAAGCTCGACCTTTAAGAAGCGGAGGGATAGTATGAAGAAGGTATGGGTCTATGATCCCCACTCCGGTGGGGTCAAGATACCGCAAGCCGTGAGAGACCGGACGCGGCGGCGCATTTTGGCGTATGCCGAGAAGCATTACGCGGGGAAGTACACCCGCATAGACGTTCGTTTTCATGGACAACTGTGCTACATAGATGCGTATACAGAGCCCTATGCCCCTCCTGATTTTGATCCCTCAGTACTTGGCGAATCTCGTGAGGAGTACATTGAGCGGCGGCGAAATAACCCTTTTCACTTATGTCGCCTACGTTATTTTGGGAATGAAGATCGCTGGTCTATGGCATTTTACACATACAGCCATGAGAAATATGAGCCCTGCGTTTTCGACAACGGGTCTTTTCATGGTACACCCGAAGAGGCATTTGAAACTTCCGCCGTATACTTACAAGATTGAAGTTGGATGGATGTTCAAAAAGCTTTAGTTTCGCATTTACATTTCGTTTTTAATGACGGAGAAGTTGGAGCAGCGATTTTGGGAGCTAGATTTTCTGCGTGGAATTGCAATAATCATGATGATCACGTTCCATTTACTCTATGACGTGAATTATTTTGGTGATTACGATCTTAATTTACATTCTGGTTTCTGGTTATATTTTGGGCGCGCAACAGCCACAATCTTTATTCTTCTGGTTGGTATCTCACTAACCCTTAGTTACTCAAGGGCTAAGAAGAAACAGAAGAAGAGATTATACCTGAAATATCTCAAACGGGGTGTAAAAATCTTTTCATGGGGTTTGCTTATTACCTTAGCGACATGGCTATTTTTGAGAGCGGGTTTTGTTGTATTTGGCGTTCTTCATCTTATAGGAATTTCGATTATTATGGCATATCCATTCTTAAAACTCCGTTTATGGAATCTGCTGCCCGGTATTCTTTTCGTATCGCTTGGACTATACTTGAAGAACTATACTTTTGGGTTCTCCTGGTTAATGTGGTTAGGACTCATGCCAGAGCACATTTATACTATTGACTATTTCCCTATTTTACCTTGGTTCGGCGTGGTCATAATTGGGCTATTTTTTGGATATTTAATATATCCCGACTGCACACGTAGATTTAAGCTTTGTGACCTTTCCAATTTCGCTGTTATAAGGTTACTTTGCCTTTTTGGTAGGTATTCATTACTAATTTACCTGATTCATCAACCAATATTGATTGCAATAATATACCTTTGGGGGCACAATCGAATTTTCTAGTGATATAGGTATAACCCTCTTCCCATATCCAAAAATTTTTTGAAAGGAATTTTAGGAGAACCAAATAGCCCATACCCTAGCACAACCAACGATCCACAATTATGATTTGATCTTTTGGATATTTGCGCACGTACTCTTCTCAAATTATAAAAGCGTTTAATAAAAGCGTCTGAAACTCGATTCCACCGGATGTGGAGCCGAAAGCTT
>QBUN01000410.1 GCA_013180565.1 Candidatus Methanophaga sp. GoMg3.2
GCACTCGTGAATAAAGAAAGCGAGCGGCGATTACGCGAGGCATGGAGCGAATTAGAGGGTGACTGGATGTTGATTAAGAGACGGATAAATCTAATTAATCAATACCCTTCAAGAACGAATAATTTTTGATAATCGGACGCAGATGAACGCAGATAATCATGATTTTAAATATTTTGATGGTTTAGTTGACGGAGGAGATTATTAGAATCTTCTATCGAGTTTATAATAAACTGGGTTATAAAATGGTTTTCTGGAAAAGGTTTATGAGAATGCAATGATGATAGAACTTAATTTTGGCACTAAACCGGAAGTTAAACGTAAGGCTTTTATTTGATAATTTGAGGAAATAGTTTTCTGCGTAAATCTGTGTAAATCCGCGTCCTAAATAGGTAGAAGTTATATTTTATATACGATACAAGGATAAATAATAAAGAAGAAAAAAGAGTAGCAGAGGGCAAACTAAAAGATGAAGCGAGATATACTCCTTTACATCGGCGCAGCTTTGAGCGTAGTAGCATCTTATGCGGCTTATGTCTGGATACCGCCGGAAGCGACTATGGGCGACCTTTATCGGATTGTATATCTGCATGTGCCCGTTGCATGGGTTTGCTACCTCGCTTTTGCTCTTTCTCTTATCGCAAGCATTGCCTTCCTGGCAAAAAGAAAGCATGCATACGATAGAGTGGCAGAGGTGTCGGCTATCTTAGGCTTGGTATATGGTGCAATAGCTCTTGTTTCCGGTTCGATTTGGGCGAAAGCCGCCTGGGGGAGCTATTGGAACTGGGACCCAAGAGAAACAACTACGATTATTCTCTGGATTGCATACGCGGGCTATATTTCTATAAGACACTCCATCGGCGAGGTGGAGAAAAGGGGTGTAATAGGCGCGGTGTATAATATCCTGGCTTTCTTTACTATACCGCTGAGTTATCTCTCTATAATGATGTTACCCACACTTCATCCTATGATTGCCACTCCGGCTGAGATATTTATGACCGATCCGATGATCGCAACGTTATTCTTAAGCCTCATAGCAGCTTCTATATTCTTCGTCTATCTTTTGATAATCGCGCTCAATGTCTGGTCGTTAGAAAACCGAGTAAACGCATTAATCTACGAAAAAGGAGGTTTTTAATTTAATTTTTAAAAAAATAAAATGTATGAAGTATTCATCGTTTCTGTTATTTACTGGACGACCCTGTTAGTGGTCTTTGTATGGCTCAGCAGGCGGCTGGCTGCGCTTAAAACGCAAATAGCTGATTTGGAGACGGGAGCGGGCGAAGAAAAATGAAACTGAAGCCTGTTTATATAATCGTTGCCCTGTTGATTGTGGTGAGTGCGATTCTTGCATTCGACACTTTTTCATCTTATGTTAATCCATATTCTACGGTCTCTGAGATTGCAGGCGATGACAGTTATATCGGCAGAGAAGTACAAATTTTAGCCAATATTACTAAAGGGTCTATAAAGTGGGGCGCTGATGGTTCGTTGCTCTTTAATATTACAGACGGAGAAGCTACTATCGCGGTGACATACACGGGTGTCCCACCTCAGAGCTTTACGGATCGGCAAAGGGTGGTTGCCATTGGTGTGCAGACTACCCCATATCACATGAATGCAACGCAATTACTGGTTAAATGCCCGTCTAAATATGAATGAGTATACTCCTACCTGTTATCTCCCCTGCTATGTTCTCGTGCATTAATCGTCTCACTTCTTCCATCTCTGTTGTCTGACCGAGGACCCACATCAACTTCACCAGAGCTGTCTCCGGTAGCATATCCGCACCCTCTATCAGCCCGGCATGGAGTAAATCACGACCTGTGTCATACACCCTATCACAAATAGACCCATATAAGCATTGAGAAGTCATCACCACCGGTACGCCATCTTTTATCGCTCTCGTCACGCCGGGAATCCAATCGGCAGAAACATGCCCTAAACCCGTCCCTTCTAATACAATGCCTTTGTAGCCATGCGATATAAAGAACTCGAGTATTGCCGGGTCGGCACCAGGGTAATATTTAATAAGGGCACATTTATCCTCAAACTTGTCCCGCAGCTCTAATTCGTTCTCTGCTCGTTTATTATATACCGTGTCGAACTCAAACCTTATCCGTTCTATATCTCTTGCGTCATAATACACCTTTCCTATTGGAATGTCATTTACCGATTGAAAAGCATCCCTAGCGGACGTGTGCAGCTTCCTCACTTTCGTGCCCCGGTGAATGAGACAGAAATCATCTGAGGTACTGCCATGCATCACCACTACAACTTCTGCAAGGTCGCTGCAAGCCACTTTCGCGGCACAGATCGCATTCATTGCCGCATCGCTGGACGGACGGTCAGAACTACGTTGCGAACCCACAAGAACGACTGGCACCGGCGTTTGCACCATAAAAGACAACGCGGCAGCAGTGTAGCCCATCGTATCTGTGCCGTGCGTAACAATTATCCCGTCGGCACCGTTATTTATCTCGTTGTAGACCTCCATTGCGAGTTTACGCCAGTATTCTGCACGCATATTCTCGCTAAGGATGCTATAAACTACCTTTCCTTTGATGTTCGCTATTTCTCCTAATTCCGGGATCGCATCGAGTATATCATCCGTGGAGAATTGGGGCGAGACAGCGCCGGTTCTGTAATCCACTTTTGAAGCAATAGTGCCACCAGTTGAGAGAATGGACAAAAAGGGAATACCTTCTTTTATTTCCCTTATCTCGGCTTTTCGCTCTCTTTTCAATCTTTCTGCGCTTCTTATAACCTCTATTTCCACATTTTCCGGTTTTATCCCTATATTATAGCCGCTATCGAGTTTTATAACAATATCTCTTGACGCAGTTGGCATTACAACGCCCTCATAAACTGCACTGTTCGTCTCCTTCTTTATCCTTATACGATCGCCATCAACAAATTTTCGCATCAAGAAGAACATCTCTGATGAGAGGATAAAAAAGCTAAAATTTATATATTGCTTTTTTATACTATGATACATCTTAGATCTTAGTGTAACAACTGAAGAATAAGAAGAAAGGTGGAACAAAATGAGTGAACAAACGTCTGGAGTGAAGGAAAGAATAAATATTTTTAAAATAGGCGATCTGTGGTGTTTCAAATATTTTTTCGGTGATCGAGAGCTCTTTATGGGTTTGGCGGATTATTACAATCGCGCGAAATATCGGTTTGAGCTTAAAAACGCGGAGGAGATGGATACGGTAACGAAATATCTCACGGAGAACGGCTTTGAAACTGTCAAAATTGAGGATACCTCTGATTATCTGGTCTCAATAGACAGATTTAAGAAGTATGCACCAATACTTAGAAATTCGATCGACTCTACAGAAAAGGAAAAGGAAAGGACTTTTATAATGAAAGATCTGGCATCTGTAGAGGAAGCGATCGCGAATGGCGCGAAGAAAGTTGCTGATGATACTGCGTAGTGCCGTTAATTAACCACAAGTAACGCCCTATTTTTTCCCTTTTTCTTCCAATTTCGAAATTCGTGCTCTGAATTGAATTTGGATGCTATTGAGTAATTACGCCCCACCCTTCCTGATCACGAACACATCCCCCTTCTCTATCTCAAATTCAACATCCAAAAATTTCTTCGTCACGTACATGTTCGTTTCAAGAT
Source organism: Candidatus Methanophaga sp. GoMg3.2 (assembly GCA_013180565.1). Next base: position 3,635 of record QBUN01000410.1, read on the forward strand.
GCCCTGTCACCTCTCTAACACTCATCTCCGATTTACCGTCTGCGAGCGCAATGTAAGGAATAAGCTGATCGGCAAGGCGGACATCAACAGTTGATGCTGATTCGGACACCTTCAAAAACGCTCTTGCCGCTTCTTCGCCAACGAGTTCCGCTCTTCTTCCTCTCGCTCCCACTGCGCTACCACTTTTGTAGCCACGCCATAAAGTTATGCCACAGCCAGTCGTCCTCTCCCCTCCCTCTTCTATCTCTATCTCTATCGCGGTATCGTATTCATGCAATCTCCTTTCCGCAGCTTTCGCCTGCCTTTTGGCAACATGTGGGGGGAGACCACAGGAATGAGAAACTCCTTTTATTGGCCCTCCTCTTTCTCGCTCCGTAAAAGCAATTCCTTTCATGTGATGCGAAGGAGCTATCCTAACTTCCACTAATCCGCCACCCTTGGGATAATAACCCCGCCTCTTCAAGCTTATTTGCACATTACAGCCCATCTCACGAATAGCTTTGAGAAACACATTAGCGTAAAAATCAATCGGGGGAGACCATTTAACATCGGTTCCACCTTTTATACGCACAATTGTCTCGCGATCGGCAAAAAGCGCAACGGGTATAAGAGCTTGCAATAATAACGTTACGCTTCCTGCAGTGCCTATATCTATTTCACCCACAAATCCTTTTAACTCCGCAGGCGAGAATTTCAACCGTGAAGAACGCAACTCCAGCCCCTCTGTCACACCGCCCGACAGTTTCTCTACCGCTTTCGCAGCATGCAAATGCTGTGCTGAAAGCCCTGGTTTTGGCCTATCTGCTCTTATGTTTTCTATTTCAACTTCTTTTCCTGTTACTGCCGCAAGAGCAATTGCAGTTCTTATTATCTGCCCGCCACCCTCACCAACTGAGCCGTCTATTTCTATCATAAAACTTTCTCGCGTTTACAAAAATCGGAAGAACCTTTACTAAGAAAGAGATATGCTAGGGTAGTTTTGTGGTCACTTCACAACCTTCCTTTTTCACTATTATCGTATGCTCTGCCTGAGAAACTAAACCATCCCCCTCCTCTTTTAATATCGGGTACGCTCTTAATATACCTTTTGTGCTTTCCAACGTCCGGAATGCTAAATCTAGGCGCTCTCTTGGCAGCCATCGCTTAGCAAATGGCAACTCGTGATATTTCTTTATCTCTTCCAACAGCTTCTTCGCCTCTTTTATCCGGACCGGCTTCGCTTTTATTAGGCTATATATCTCCACATTTCCATGCTCTGCTACTTTACCTACTCCATCCGTTGCAAATGGCTCTATCGCAACAACCTCGTTCTCCCTTAATACCACGCCCATTTTATGTTTTACATTTGGTATTGCAGGTGCCGCATGGGCATCATATCTCGCGAGACCATGTCCTGTGAGATTAACGATGGGTTTATATCCATGTTCTCTTATAGCGTTCTCGATTGCTTCACCTATTTCAACTGTGCTTACACCGTCACGAATTATCTTTATCGCTGCGTTTAACCCCGCTTCGGACGCTTTCACTAGCCCATCGTTCTTACCACTTAAATCTATTGTCACTGCACTATCACCTATATAACCGTCTACATGAACACCTATATCAAGTTTCACAATTTCCGTGCCAAAGACCGCCTTGTCGTCTATCGCAGGTGTAGCATGTGCCGCTTCCTCGTCCCTCGATATATTACACGGGAATGCGGGTTCCCCGCCCTTTTCTCTTATGCGGTTCTCAACGAATTCCGCCACATCTAATAATAAAACCCCTTCTTCTATTCTCGCTTTCGCCTCTTCTCTTACCTCTGCCAGAATCCTTCCCGCAGTTCGATACTTATCTAATACAAGTTCTATCTCTTCTCCCATTTTTATTACCTCAAATGTTCTTTATTTCTTTTACGGCTTTCTAAGGCTAAAACTTTTTGCTTCTTCCTTTATCTTCTCCGCTCGCTTTGCACCCACACCATGAACTCCACCCAACCGTTCTAAGTCAGCATTTGCCACTTCTTCTTCATTCCGAAACCCAGCCGAATATAATCGCCTTGCTATTACCCGTCCAACGCCTTTTATTGATACCAATCTAAGCAATTCCGTTTTAACTCCATGCCGGATCCTATCCTTTAACCCGTTTAGGCGCGCATACATCTCATCATCCTGAAGATACTCTGCCATCTTTGACGCAGCATAGCCTATCCACCCCAGGACGTATATGTTGTTGTGTACCTCACCCGGGTATGTCCCAAACAGTTCCTTCAACTTGGGGTACGTGAGCTCATCTATCCATGCGTGTGCAATGATGGCAGTACCCAACGCATGTGCGCCATTATACAGCCATTCGTGATTGTCACTAAAGCTGCTTGCTATTTCCATCGCATTCTTTACCTTCAGCGGGATGACTTCTTCGCATTTCGCCAGCAGTAGCAGGAGGTCAAAATCCGATGCCCGACTATCGCTTAAAGCGGCTATCCCTTCTCGGAGTTCCAATGCAGAGTTCAGCGATAAATACAACCTTGAAGAAAGCGTTCCGAATTTGGTTGCCCGTATACTATCGCCGTCCATCTCTATGAAACCTGCTCTTGTCAGCCCCTCCAATATGCTGTCCAGTTCCGCTTTCACAAATCCTATTTCTCCGCCTTTTTGATGCGCATAGAAGGTGCAATCAAGAAACTCGTAGACTTGATCTATACGATGTGCACCGCCAGCAATAGTTGCAAGAACCTGCTCAGTCATTGTATCGTTCGAAAATCGCGATTCTATCCGCTCTAATTCGCCATTTATATATACACGTTCTATTGCTTCAAGTTCATCCTCGCTTTTTGCTACTATTAGCCCTAGTCCATACGTGTCATGCTCGGGTCTTCCGGCACGACCAAATACCTGCTTCACCCAGCATACGGGCATCGGCTCAACGCCCCTACCGAGCGTGAAGAACTTATAATTCCTGATAATGACCATTTTTGCAGGTAAAGAGACCCCCATTGCCAGGGTTGGTGTGCAGCAGATAACTTTCAATATCCTGTTCCTGAAACTGTCTTCTATCGCTCTCCGCTGCTCCGGATGCAGCCAGGAGTTATGATATGCAACGCCAAATCTAACCATCTCTGCAAGATCGTCCACACCGACATCCACAAGTTCTGCGAGTTTGTCCAATTCCTCATTTCTCATCCTTAACTGCGCTGCGATTTTTCTCGCGAAAGAGGCAGAGCCCCTCTTTGTATTCACAAAAACAAGAACTTGTGCGTCCTCTTTCACCTCTTCTATCACTCGTGTTAATATCGCCCGGTCGTCCTCCGCCAGAAATACTTCCTCTTTTAATGGCACCGGTCGCCACTCGGACTTTATTACAGAAGCATGCAGCCAGTTTCCAAACTCCTCTACGTTCGACATGGTTGCGGATAAAGCGATGATCCGCGCGGAAGGATTAAAGCTCATGAATCTTGCCAAAGCACCCTCTAACCTCGGCCCTCTCTTCTCTTCCCCCAGCACATGCGCCTCATCCACAACAACAACTGAAATCTTGCTTAACCACGCGGGCTTTAATCGCGTGAGCGAATCCAATTTCTCCAGTGTCAAGAGTATAATGTTGTATTTTTCAAGATATCTGGAAGAGCTTTCATAATCACCGGTTGATATGCCAACGGTGGCAACAGCGCTGTATTTATCCTTGAAATTCTGGTATTTCTCATACGCTAATGCATTCAGCGGCACAACATAAAGGCATTTACCTGAATCTTGCAATATTGATTTTAACATCACCAATTCCGCTAACAGCGTCTTTCCACTTGCGGTTGGTGAGGAGATAACGAAATTATTGGCACTGTCAAGCAAGCCCGCTTTCATCGCCTCTTCCTGTGGGGGATATAACTCCAGGTCCCTAACAATAGGCGCCAGTTCTATTCCCAAATTCAAGTCAGATACTCTCATTTTCAGAATTAGAATAAATATATATTACTTCCTTATTTCAATCATCAACAAGGGAAGTTTATTTGTGTAATTTGAAGTTATTTTATAAAAGGAAAAATGGCGAAGAAGCAGAAGAGAAGTAAGGGACGAAAGACAAAATCCGCAGGTAGGTTTGGCGTACGCTATGGTACTCGAATAAGAAAAGCGGTTGTAGCAGTAGAAGGGCGGACACATGCGGCACATAGCTGCCCCAAATGCGAAAGGGGGTCAGTGAAAAGGATCGGTACCGGGATATGGAAATGTGCAAAATGCGGCTACACATTCTCCGGTGGGACTTATGTCCCTCAGACCCCACTGGGGCTAGCGTCACAGCGGGCACTTAAAAGGGCAGTTGAAAAAGGTACAGAAATAGGCATTGTAAGTAAAGAGACGATGGAAGCGGAAGGAGAACTAGGAGAATAGTCAAAGTTACTATGGGTTACTATTGCATGAGATGCAAAAGGCATGTGGAAATAGACAATAAGGTCTACCGGGGGGTACGATGCCCATACTGCGGATATCGGGCAATGAGGAAGGAGAGAGCGGAAGTAATAGTGAAACAAGTAAAAGCCGTTTAATTTTTTAACGTTTTAATCAGACTTCCCTGCTGTTTGTAATGAGAGTCGAAGCGGAATTTGAGTTCGATGATGATGTGGCGAAACTAAAAACGATATATAACGCTGTAAAAGAGGAGTGGGCTGATGAGACAGATAAAAAGCGCTCCTTTGTTAACATCGAGCTCAAAGGGACTAAATTGGGTATCCATATATGTGGTGATGATGTAGTAAGGCTAAGAGCAGCGGTGAATACCTGGCTTCGATTGGTAAAAATAGCGGAGGAAATGATAGAAGTATGCCAGCCTCGGACTTTCTAAGTGGGATACCCGCATTGGTGTTTCTACTGGTGACTATCCTCCTTATTTTAGGCGTGATATGGCTGATAATCAAATTGTTACCTTATCTTATCCCGGCAATTGCAATAGTGATTGTGATTCTCATTTTAGTCTATTTCATGTGGCGGATTTTTAGTAGAGGCTAAAGTACCCAAACTACCTAATCCGGAATGTCAGATTTATCACTCGGCGGGGGAGCTAGCGCTATCTATGTATCTTATCAATCCCTTGTCTATGTTTACAAAAGTCCTGATAGCATGTCTTATCGCTTGACTTCTATTTTCAAACACACCTCTATCTATCAACGTATCCAAATAATCCAGATTCTTTTGGTCTATCCAAACAGTAACATGCTCTTTCCGCTCTTCTTCTTTCTTCCATCTCATGATCTATGTAGCCTAATGTAGCCTCATCCTTTATATGCTTTCAACGCTTTGTATTATTATTCGTTTTGAGTTTCTGGTTCAGCTAAGATCGGGCGATTATTACCTTTTTGCTATTCTTTTATTTTGGTATATAACGTATAACTTCTAATTAGTCCATTTAAGACGCGGATTTACGCTGATTTGATTTCTTATGTGTTAATCTATGTCAATAATTTATTTTCTTGATCGCAAAAAATCAAAAAATAGAAGGTGAGGACAATTATATGTCCTCAGTGTGCTGCGTTTATTCTTTTGCTATTATTACAACCCCATCACATCTTTAAGCTCGAGATGGTACTTTCCCAGGTTACCGCCGAAATTACCTGCCGTTATCTTTACCACGCCTGGAACTTTCACCGCTGCCTTTATTCCCGCCTTCATTCCGTCCTTAACCACCTCTTCGCTAACTCCGTTTATTACGATCTCAAAGACGCCGTTGACATCCGCAGGCAGTTCAGAATCCTCTATTTTGTCCTTTAACGTGGGGCAGTACTTCTCATTTATCGAGGCGTGCATGAACTTGTATGCATTTGAGCTGGGTTTCGAGCCCGAAGCGACAACGCCACCCGTAAAAGGCGTTATTGTGTTTTCCACTTCCAGTATTGCGGCAACAGCATCTTCAGCAGCGGCCAGTGCAGCCATTTGGTCCTTCGCTAGGATAAAGATATTACCTCCGGCAACGCCCGCCTTCGCGCCCATGTTCTTCTCCATCACGAACTCGCCACCCATTATCGGGACCCTTACCACTTCTCTACCGTTTAGTTCCTCCTCTGATTCGAATCCGTCACCAAAGAATTTCAACTTGAAGCCAGTATTAAACTCCTTCTCGCTTTCGGGCATAGCATTAAAAACCGCCGTTGTTGGACATGTGAAGACACATTGTCCTATCCTCGCAAGCAACTGCTCATCTAATGCCTTATAACCGAATGTGCACATCATTACATAAACTCCTGGTCTTCCATCCGGGGTCTCTTCAGGCGAGGCTATTTTATCTATCCCTGCCTCTGCGGGGCACATTATTACGGAAGTGCCAAATCCCGTCATCTCCTTCGCCGCTGTCATCGCCCATTTCTCATTCACCGCCGTTATCAATACTCGCGCAACCTTTATCGGAAACGCCTCTGCAAATGTATCTTCTATTTCTACACCTTCAAATTCCATTTTTTTTCTTTCACCTCAAAGAACGATGATGATGTAGAAGTAATAAATGTTTCTGTTTTTTGTCATCTGTAAAAATCACAAGCTCTGTTTTTGCATTTGCCTATCTACTCTTGCCCTCAGCTTAGATTTTTTATCCACCTGGATAACAACACCAATCATACGTAGATATTCCGCAGAAAAATATTTACCGTGTATTAATAGCTCCATCAAATCATCATCTTCGTCTATATCTGCACTGATAAAGAACGAATCGTGAACGGTGTAGCTCAAATTTCGACTCTTCGCCGTTTCTATATGTTCCAGGCAGCTAACCCCATAGTAAGAAACGACGAACTCACATGGCTTTCGCATGAATAAAGCGTTTGTACCACCCTTTCTTCCCGGTGCTATCACTACATCCGCGTCATGCCCGATGAGTTCATTTATACTTTCTGGTGTTACAAGTGGTATATCAGCCATTATTATCAGCCTAGGATCTTTTTCATCCCATATTACTTCGTTTAACACCTCGTTCAGTCCTTTTTCATCTACCCTTACAGTCAGTTTCAAATCATGAAGCTCAAGTTTCAATTCATTTAATAGTTCTTCCTTAGAGCACATTGAGATTATCTCTACTTCTTCTATCTTCGACTCAGATAAAGCAACTAAAACATCTCTTAACATCCTTATAGCGAGTTCTTCTCGCTCTGCCTCAGTTAAAAGCGTCCGTAATCTCGTTTTTGCCCCTTTCTTCTTAAAGGGTATGATCGCTTTTACACTATTCATAAATCAAATTTTCTAAGACAGTTCTTTTAGCGCCTCTACCATGCGCTCACATTTCTCCTGCATTATCCTCGCCGCTTCCAATATTATCTCATCTACCGGAAGTGCGCCATCACTCTCAACAGTGAAAAGTAAATCATTCACATCTTCGTCAGATATGTTTTTATAGCCACAAATAGTAACTGGCTGCCATTTCGCATGTTCTTCGCCTCTACCCCACCTTGCTATCGCATCCAGATCTATCTTTTGCCTTGCAACCGTTTTTATAGCGCCTATTTCCTTCTCCGTTGAAATCAGTTTCACAATCGGTATATTTCCAGATGCTGCCTCCACTTTTGGGTATGAGGAGATGAGTTCCTTAGAATATACCATTGTATAGCCGGCTTTTTCCGGGCTTGTTGCTTTTAAAGTCAGAGTAATCTGGTCTTCCTCTTTATATTCATTAAGGTCCGTCTTCAATGGCACCAGAGCCAAACGCAACGCTAATTGCTCGTCGTATAGTAACGATGTATTCTCCCGAATATTCAGTTCGTCAATTGCAAGCTTTGGCACCTCGGCAATCATTACTCTTCTAAGCGCATTTGCAAAACGCACTTTCATACCAGAAAGTGCAATTACCACTTCCTTTTCCCCCCGATCCGCTATTTTTACTTCCATCAACTAACTCGTTCGTGTGTAAGCAAAAGCTTAGACTCTTCTCCCTCGCTTTCCTCCAGGACGCTTCGTGCCGTCATGTGGCATCGGTGTCACGTCCTCTATCTTCCCTATACGAATCCCCGCACGACCGAAAGCTCTTATCGCTGCCTGTGCGCCTGGAGCAGTTGTCCTCGATTTACGTCCAGAAGCTGCTTTTACTTTCACATGTAACCCTCTTATTTCCCGCTCTTTTAGTTTATCTGCTAGTTGTGTTGCCATCTGCATTGCGGTATATGGTGAACTTTCATCGCGGTCCGATTTTGCAACCATACCGCCGGAAGCCCTTGCGATCGTTTCCGCACCCGGCAAATCGGTTATTGTGATAATAGTGTTATTAAATGAAGAGTATATGTGCGCTACAGCCCATCTGATTTCAGCCATTTTTCAAACCACCTTCTTTGTCATTTTGATTGCCCATAGTAGCCTATTTTCCCTTCTTCGTCCTCGCGTATTATATACGATGGGATTGTTACCCTTCTACCACCGACAGCGATATGACCGTGAACAATGAGTTGTCGAGCATGTTTTATCGTATTGGCAAGTTCCTTCTTATATACTCTTGTTTGTAAGCGTCTCTCTAAGACATCCACTACGCTCAGCGACAAAACATCGTCTAAATCTACGGCATTTTCTCCCTGTTTCAATATCCCCTTCCTCTTTAAACTCGCCAAAATGGCTTCTTTCTCCCTTAACATATGCTCTGTGGGCTTTGCTCCTGCGATTCCCGCTAAGATCGCCCTTATTTCCCTACGGCATTTCTTTATAAAGCTCGCAGCTTTCCATATCTCCTTCTTGTTCTTCAACCCATAGGTATCTGTCAACTCCTTCTCAGCTTTTATCCGCTTCGCTTCCCATGGCCTTCTTGGTTTCTCATACGTCTTCTTTCTTTTCTTTGGATGCCCCATACTATGTACCTCCCTTCGCCCCTCTAACTTCCGCTGCCTGTTGCTTCTTTCTTATTACGCCTACTACCATACCCCTTCGACCCGTTGCTTTAGTCCTTTGCCCTCTCACTTTCAGCCCTCTTTCATGTCTTATGCCACGATAAGACCGTATCTTCCGCAGCAAATTTATATCATCGCGAAACTTTAACGTGAGGTCTGTTCCCATTATATGCTTGTCCACACCGGTATTTATGTCTTTTCGCCTGTTAAACATCCATTGTGGTAAACGCTTCTCCGCACTGTTGATCGCAGTTTTCAACCGCTCAACTTCATCGTCTGAAAGATTTCCCATCTTCCCCTTTGAGTCTATCCCCGCGGACCTAACAAGCGTCTCCGCTATTCTTCGCCCTACACCCTTTACGCCGCATAGCGAATCCGCCACGTTTCTCTTACCATCTAAGTCGGTATCCAGAATTCTAACGAAATACTTGAATTCCTCTCCCGTCTCTTCTACTTCTTCACTCATTTTTCTTTTAGTTTCGTTTAGTCTTGTTTCGCCGAGGAAGGGATTTGAACCCTTGAGTCCCTTGCGGAACACAGGCTACCTGTTCGGGGAGTTCCAGGCCTGCGCCTTACCACTCAGCCACCTCGGCTTTACTCCTCCAACTCTTTACATACGTCCCTCGCTTCATAAACACCTTCTCCGCCTTTACACACACGCCTTTTTCCGATGTGAACATATCTTCCGAGATCACCTTTGCTTCGCCTATGCTCACTGCTTCCCCTTTTAATGTATATATTACAACACGATTTCCTATATTTATCCCTTCTTCTATTCGCGAGATACCAGGAGCTGTGAGGTTTGCGCCGTGACATATTGAATCAACTGCACTATCCTTTACTATTATGCACGGCAGATGCCCTAACGCATATTCCATTGGCATGATCAGTTTCCGTAGAAGGCGCTCATCTCCGTCCTCAGAAAAGATGTAGGCATCTTGTAGGTCTTGCAGCTTCGTGAGGTTCGCCTCATCGAAAGGGAATGATTTCGTCCTTCTCAACTGCACGAGGTGCGCGCCTACGCCTAAAGCGAGACCGAGGTGATGGCACAGCATTCGCATGTATGTGCCCGCTTCGCAACCTACTTTCATCAGCACGTCCTTACCGGCAATCTCCATTATCTCTATGTAATGCACTTTTCTTATCCTTACCTGCCTTCTGACAGCCGACTTCAGTGGTGGTCTTTGATATATCCGGCCTACGAAATCCTTGCTTATCTTCCTCAGTGTATCCTCTTCAACTGCACCATGCAGTTTCATCACGCATACGTACCCTTTATCAGCAATGAACGTGTCCGATAACTTAGTTGCCACACCTAGCATGACTGGTAGGACCCCTGTAACCCTTGGGTCCAGAGTTCCGGTATGTGCCGCCTTATTTATCTTCAGGATATTCTTTATCCACGCCACCACTTCATGGGACGTTGGACCCGCAGGCTTATCTATATTGACTACACCTCTCTCGATATACGCCTTTATTGTACGTGCTTCGGGTGCACACCCGTATTTTGGGTCAGTAAAAGCGGGGGATTTATCCAACTTGCATCTCTCTAACGGCTTATTACTTTTTATCATCCTCTGTTTTCTTTTAGTTCCCTTTTCATTAATTAATATCCCACTTTTTCCGGTCACGTATAGCCCACCAAAAGAAAAGGCCTATAAAAAGTCTGTAGACACAGATTAACACTAATTAACGCAGATAAAAATAAATCAGTGCGATCTGTGTAAATCCGTGTCTAAAATTTGGATAAATCAATTTTTGTGTGTGCCCTATCTAAAACCCAAAATGGTTCAACTGCATTCGTAGACAACCTCTATCGTAGCCTTGACTTCTACCGCTTTCGGAATGATCGGCGGAGCTATTGATTTTGCCATTGGAACTGCTTCATCAAATCCACCTGCTCGATATGGATATGCCGATACGCCGATCTCCTTTACTGAGGCCACTCTTAAATTTACAAGACCAAAGCTACTGGCTATCGCATCGGCTTTTGAATCTGCATCCTCACAAGCCTCTTTTAATGCTTCGTTCTTTAGCTCCTTCTCCTTGGGTTCTGTTAACCCAAATTCTATTTTTTGCACATTATTGGCCCCTGCATCTGTGGCTTCACCAATAACTTTCCCTATCTCATCTAAGTCGCTAATCTCAACTGTTACTTCGTTATAGACCTTATACGCCACAATTTTAGTATAGTCCGTCTTGTTTCTAACAGGGCTAATGCTGAAATAGGAGGTTTGGATCTCATCCTTGGAATATCCAAGATCTTCCATTGCTGCTATTATGGCCGTCATCTTCAATGAGTTCTCATTTGAAGCGTCTGTCACATTTTCCGATTGCGTTTCCACGCCAAGATACACCTTAGCCTGATTCGGCTCTGCTTCTATTGTTCCGGTTCCGAAAACAGCAATCGTAGAATTACCCGTGCTATTTACCGCAGTTGCTCCAGAAGGGCTGTATAGACTGCATACAAGAGCAAGGCATATGGCCAATGTCACTACGAAACCGTACAATTTCTTGTTTCTCACCATTTATTTATATCACCCCCTAATTTTGTTTATAATATGATTTATATGGTAGCCATAGATATTTATTTAGCTCTGGAGAAAATCCAGAATAAAAATACAAAAATACGAACAACCTCAAATGGATGAGATAACCATGATGTCCTTCTTGTTAGTCGCCTCTTCCAGGATAGCTAATGCTTCGTTCAGCTCGTCTTCGCCTATCGCACTGAGCGTTACCGAAGCCGAGGACTTTTTATCCACGCCAGGCATTGAGAGAGATAGCTTTACCACTTCCGCAAATCCCGTGCTGTCTATACTGTCTATCGTCTCCCGCATATCAGAATGCACTATATGCCCAATGAGTAAAACAACCATTGATTCTTTCAGTCTCTCTTTCCCTATTCGTACCACGTTCATGCCTTTTCCCTTTAACCCATCCACCAATTTATCCAATCTCTTTTCTTCTATCTCAACTACCAGTTGAACTGGTACTCTCCCAGAGGGCGTCTTTTTATCCCGCTGATGTAATACGCTGACTATATTACCTCCAAAATCGGATACCGGCTCCAATGCGTGCACTAACTGACCGGGGATGTCTTCTAGTTCAAGGTCCATTGATATTTTCATAATGATGCCCTCCTTGGCTTATGGTAATAATTGGCAAAGCGAATATAAAAGGGTTTAGAAATGCTGAACTTTGACTTTGCTTGCTGAATTTTTGCTTTACTTTCACTCTTCCACGCGCTCGAACAACATCTGCGGCTTTTTCAACTCTTGGCCACTCTCTATCGGCACTGTCAACTCATCAAGCTTTAAAGAATGCAAATCGCTTTCCATTCCCAATTGCGACCACAGCTCTGCCATCTTCTCTGGCATCACCGCCTCTAACAAAATACAAACTGCTTTCAGTATCTGTAGCACGTTCTTTATTATCTCGCCACCCCTTTCTCGTTCTTTATCGCCCTTTTTTATCAAATGCCAGGGCTCTTCTCGTTGAAAATAACCATTGCCGAAGTCTGCAAGTTTCATTACGGCGTCAACTAGCTTCTTGAATTCGTATTCCTCCACTGCATTTATTGCTTCTTCGCGTGTCTCAGTTATCTTAGTACTGACCTCCTCTTCTATCTCGCCTTCGGGAACCACGCCGAAATTCTTATACGCAAATGATACCACTCGATGAACAAGGTTACCCAGTATCGCCACTAACTCATTGTTCACACGCAAGAAGAAGGAGTTCCAGGAAAAATTCAGCTCCTTCGTGTGGCTCGATTGTGCTACCAAATAATATCTCAATGTATCCGGATGGAATCGTTCCAGAAACTCCGATGTCCAGACCACGTCACCCCGGGACTTTGAAAATGTCCGTCCATCTATTTTCACCATGCCGGAAGCAACAACGGCATCTGGCAGCGAATAGCCCGCACCTTTTAGCATCGCAGGCCAGAATATACAGTGATGATATATGATGTCCGTGCCGATGAAATGCACTATAGTAGCTCCGTCTTCTTTCCAATATTCTCGCCATTTACGCTCATCTCCGCCCATTAATTCTTCTGTAAATGATATATACCCGATAGGCGCGTCAACCCAGACATAAACTACCAGGTCCTGTCGACCCGGGAATTTCACGCCCCAGTCCAGCTTCCGTGTTATGCACCAGTCCCTCAGTTCATTCTTTACCCATTCCCGTGCGTAATTCCTGGCGTTACGTGTGCCACCTAATTTGTCTAAATAAGAGGCGAGGAAATCGGCGAAGCTGGAAAGATGGAAGAAGAAGTGCTCCTGCTCCTTGAAAACCGCTTCGTTTCCGCAAATCTTACACTTCGGCGCTATTATCTCGCCCGGCTCGAGATGCTTACCACAGCCCTGGTCACATTCATCCCCTCTCGCACTTGCGCCACAGTAGGGACATTCGCCTTCCACATATCTATCCGGTAGGAACCGACCACATGTATCGCAGAACGCCTGTTTCGTTTCCTCCATATATACATAGCCGCTATCTATCAGCTTCTTCACTATCTCTTCTGTCCTCTTATGGTTGCATTCCGAGTCGGTCTGTCCATAATAGTCGAAATCAACATTCAGTGCTTTGAATATCCGCTTGAAATGATCATGAAATCGCGCTACAACTGCTTCGGGTGCTATCCCTTCCGCTTCTGCACTCAGTACAATCGGCGTGCCATGCGTGTCCGAGCCGCTTACAAAAATGACGTCATGACCCATCTTCCGGAGCATCCGCACGTATATATCCGCAGGTACGTAAGTCCTGAGGTGCCCTATATGGCACTCACCGTTGACATAGGGCAATGCAGAGGTTACCAAGACTGGCTTATCTATCGGTATCTTCATTTGTTCCTGTCTACTAATAGCATCTATATCAAGGTTTTATAACTTTTACTTTTTTGAATTTGGCAAGCAAGCGGCATTAGTTACGCGTAAAAACACTATCCTTTCGCATAGTGTAGCAGAAAATAAAAAAATGGGAAACTATACGCCCACCTGTGCTATTTATTTATTTATCTATTTTATATATGTACTCCTGGGTAACCGATCATACCCCACATTATAGCACTTGTGATCCAGCCAATTATGCCCATTATGATGATATACACGACAATTGAAACGATCACGTATATCAATCTTTTATCTTCGGGCGTCTCCATGAACACTGGTATGCCTAAATATAGGATATACAACCCATAAAGGCTTGCTAAAAAGACCAGAATCGCAAGTGGCGGTATAATATACAGTATCCCTGCAAGGAGTCCTGGCGTAGATGCGTATGCAACGAGCTTCATTGCTTCTGTCTGATCTTGCTTCGATGAAAAACTCGGTGCTAGCAGACTTACAATATATCCAAAGACGAAGACGCCGATTATCGAGAGTACATACTGCATGATGCCCCACCCCAAAGCCAAATGTATCGGCACCCTAAAATGGCCCCAAAAACCGCCTATGCCTACTACGCCATAGCCTATTATGATTCCTATCAGCGTGGGTACCGCAACTATGCCCATATAAATGATTAGGTCTTGCATGCTCGGCTGTTCAGCTTTTGCAGCTTCTAACGTCTCTTTGGGCTTCAGCACTACATTCTTTGCTCGGTCTATTATTGCATGTATCTCCATTTTTTTACATCCACTTATGCCTCATCCGGTAGCGTAGACATGTCAAACATGTCTGAAAGGGTTTTTATCTCCACACCAGCTGGTAGTTCAAACGTAGTGTCGGAAATGCGGCCAAAATCGAAGTTCTTCATCTCTGTCCTCATTGTACCCGCAGGAGACGTCATCTCCGTTTGAACAGGTAGCCCGTACTTTAGCCCTATGCACTGCTTTATCTTTACCTCTTCCGGTTTCTCCATGACCACATATTCAATAACTGTACAGCGCATACCATCTATTGTTTCGGTGCCGATAATCGCTGGATTTAAGTCCATAAGAGCTTCTACATTTCCTGTTACCGATTCTGGAACTTCGTCGAGCACCGTTTTCAATGCCATGTTCTCGTCAGGTTGATACATATACGACACTCGGTCGTCTCCGTTCACTATCATAACCATAGCCTGCCCTTCCGCTGTCGTATCTATCCTCATATTATTCCCCTTTAACCATGCCGTGCCTGTCGATACTACCTCTCCATTCTCTATCGTCACCATATCATATTTAACGCTTATACCTTTCGCCTTACCCAAAAGATCGATCAACGATTCGCTACTCGTTGGTGCGGTAAGTGTTTCATCAGTTGATGGTTGAGTGGTTGTAGTTACTGCTTCCCCTGGCGGTGCTCCTACTGCTTCCTCCTGTTCTGCTTTATCGGCACAGCCTGCACTCACGACTACGCCTATCAAGATTAACCCAATAACAATTGCCCATTTCTTCGTTTTTTCTACCATTTTTATCACCTTATACAATGTTGAGAACCTATTTAAGTTTTTCGTTTTTGTGTTTTGCATTTTATGCTATACCCAAAATACCATCCTGAGCGTATTTCTCACTGCCGGGGCAAGACCAATAGTGATAAGGACCAACAAAACGAGATTCTTTAGCTCTATCTCTCGCTCCTCAAAGATAATATCCAATAGATACAGCACGGGCATGATGATACCAAGTTTGAGTAGGAACATTCCGGCTGCGGAGCCTGTAGACTCTACTATCATTCCTTCTATCACATGCTTCCCGTGGTAACCAAGAAGATCAATCCCGATATAAGAAGAA
>QBUN01000252.1 GCA_013180565.1 Candidatus Methanophaga sp. GoMg3.2
CAAAATAAAAATAGGTGTTTGATATGATGGAAGTAGAAGAGAAAAACATGATAAGAGCGATCTTAGAAGATGTGAAAAGTCTTAAGGGCAAAGTAGAGGGGATAGAAGAGATGCTTGAAATACTTGTTCAGATATGCACCGATGCGTTTTACGAGGTTAAAGATGAGTACTTGGAGAAATTAGAGGAAATACGAAAAGAAGGTGATTTCGAAATTACAAGCAGTTAAGGTATAATTTAAAGGGTTTGCGGCGTGTTCATCTGAAAAAGTCCTTTGTTCTGATTTTTGAAATAGATGAGGAAAAGAAAATGGTTAGCTTTCTTGATTTTGGGCATTATGATATAAATATTAAAAGACAAAGGACAATCATGAAAATGATAATCGCTACTGTTGAAATATGGAAGGAGGGGGGGATGTTCACGGCATACTGCCCGGAGTTGGATGTTGCAAGCTGCGGTCACACACCTGATGAGGCAAAAAAGAACTTAAAAGAAGTTATAGAGATACAACTGGAAGAAACAGCCAAACTTGGGACGTTGAACGATTTTTTGGTAGAAGCGGGGTATGTCGTAGAAGATGAAGTGCTGAAAACAGAGAAGAAGGTCGTGAGATTCGAAGAACTATCAATCCCTGTCGAGGTCTTGTGATGAGGATAAGCCCCACAAATTGGCAAACACAGGTAAAAATCTTCGAGAAATATGGATGTGTTCTTGTTAGGCAGAAAGGGGATCATTTGGTTTTCCGTCACAGAAATGCAAAAAGGGCTGTAGCCATTCCAAAATACGATGAAATCCCTGTTACCATCATACGCACCAACATGAAAACGGTTGGGATGACAAGAGAGGAATATTTTTCCCTTTTGAGAAGTATATAGTTATAGTCAAAAAGGCTTTGAAGGTGGTGCAATGAAAATCAGACAGGGGGGTTACACAAGGGATTTATATCCCAAAACATAGGTTTTCGAATCGAGATAAAAAAACAAAAGAAGATAACTATGCAACCATCCAAAAAGTTCGCATTCGACGTCGGCATAACATTTCTCGCATCCGTAGTCAGTCTGCCACTTGGCTTTGTTATTACCATTGCTTTAGGAAGGTATCTTGGTGCAGGTGATTTGGGGTTATACCGGATGACCGCTACGATTTACAGGATTGCGATGCTTGTTGCTGCAATTGGTATTCCTGCGGCGATGATAAAGTATGTGGCGGAATTCAAAGATGACAGAACTAAAATTAACCAAATTGCATCCTCTGGCGTTATCACTTCCCTATTCTTAGGTAGAAAACATCATCGTGAATTGATATAGTAGCCTGATCCCGCCCCTCCAAACCTATTTACCACTCCAACTTGAGCTTCCATGCCTCCTTCTGAAAAATGCCGCAGCAATCGCTTTTGTAAATCTGAACAAAGAGTATAACCAAACCCCTGGGTCATCCCAACAGAACTCAGCATAAATCTTCTTTTTAGCCCGTAAACTCTTCCACCATTGTATCAAACTCATTTGATACGCTGGAAACCCTGATTTTTTGTAGCTATACATACAATTCAGGAAGTCCTCGAGTATCTTAATGTATTTGACATCCCCTTGATCTATGGCACTTTCTTTATATGTCCCCTTTTCCATTCCCGTCAAATCTGCGTATGCTATCCAGAGTAGACTCACATCACAAGCGGGGGTAATGCCAATCCATGACCAACTTCTTGGATTAATTTCGATTAATTTAAACTCACCGTTCCGTGGGTCTTTCTTGAATTCGAATTCCGCGATGCCATGATAGTGTAAATCTTTGACCATTTTCTTGACTAGTGTCACCAGCTCGAGAGGTAATTTCTCTACCTGTCCTACCACGCAATCTCCAATATCAGGTGGATACCCACGCACTTTCCGCCCTGTGAATACTCCGAGAACATCATGATTCCTGTCTGCATATATGCCGACGGTATACATTTGATCCGCCATCCCAGGCACATATTCTTGGAAGATTATATGTGGAAGCAGGTCTTTGTTTGCGGAAAGGAAGTCATGCAAGGCATTATCACTCTCTAAAACGACCATTCGCTTCTCATCCAATCGCTTGACTATGTCATCTTTATCCCCCTCTTGCTCTTGTCCTGAAATGCGTCGATACTTTGGTTTGGCAATCACCGGAAATACATCTGATTCGGCTTTCATCAGTTCGTCTATTGTATATACTATAGGGACAGGATAACCACGCTCCAATGCCCATGTATAGAACTCGTCCTTGCATACCAACAATTTTACCACAGACCAATCCGCTACGCATAGAATATAATATTGCTCTAATCGAATTTTATGCTTTGCAATAGCTGTTGCCCAGTGATCATTTGTTGGGAAAAGCACAGGAGGAACTTTAAAATTTCTTCCTCTGTTCAGTAAGAAATTGATAAATCCTTCCTCATCGCTTAGTGGATCGGGACAACGCCAGAACTTTGCATAGCGAGATACCGTGCCTACGCTCCGGGTATTGTCGAGTGCAAAGACTTGAATTCCATGCCGCCCCAGTTCTTGAATGATACTGAGGCCGTTATAGTGGCAGTTAAACACGAGTGCGGGGTTCTTATTGTTAGATTTCATTCTTTTTGCATCACTATGAAAACCGTCTGGATTTCAGAAGAGAAATCAATAACTCCCCTCTCCTTTTTAACTTTTACATTTCTATATAGCATTTTCTTAATAATATTCACGCTAAAAATTCTCATTAGACCTAACTTGCTATACAACCACAGTAACCTTTTAAACGGATACGACGGCTTTGATTGGAATACTTCAGTCAACCTGAGGTTAAAACTCTTAGCTACGGTTTTCCAATACCGTGAATCACGATAATAACAAAAACCTTCTTCAATATAGGACGATGGGACTTCTTCTACCCCTTTTTTCACAATGAAGTCCCTGATGACTACTACACCACCTGGTTTCAAATGATTGACAAGCTTTTCAAAGAATTCATGGACCATATTATCAGGGTAAAGATATAACAAGCCGCTTACGACAGCAATATTGTAATCTTCATTAGTATTAAAGGATTCGAAGTCTATATTGAATGTTTTAACATTGCTAAACTCAGCACAATTATCAGCAAGTTTATAATATATGTTTTTTGCTGCTTCAAGTGAATGAACAAGATTTAGATGTCGGGCCAGGACAACAGTAAAACGACCCAAACCAGCACCTATGTCTATGCCGGAACCATCTTTTGGACATTCTTTCTCAATGAGTTCTTCTAGTAAGCATGATTCTATAAAATTATCGCAGGAAGCTAAATATGGATCACCCGCACAAGTTGAACTATCAAAAGAGCAAAGTCCGGCTTTATCCCAATATTTAATTATATGATCTTTTAGATCTTGTGTTCTTTTCATCCTGTTTCGATGATCTTTAGTCCTCATAATCCTTTTCCCCCCCTCTGTAATATCTAATCTTTGCAGGCACCCCAAATGCTACTGCATAATCCGGGATCTCTTTCGTCGCAACAGCACCAGCTCCTATGACTGCCCCTTTCCCTATCGTTACGCCTCTCAATATAGTAACATGAGGACCTATCCATGCGCCTTTCTTCACTACTATTTTACCTTTTTTATATCCTTGCCCACCCTCGCCATGTTGAACCCAAATTGGTTTATTTCGATCATAGAATTTATGGCTTCGACCCCACATATTTACAAATTGAGAAATCAACACGTCATCTTCTATCTCTATGTCTCCGGACATCATTGTAAAACAATTGATATATACATTGCGACCTATGGTAACTTTCGGGTCTCCGAAAATGCGTGCGTAATCGTTAATCGTGACCCCCTCTTCAATCTCGACTGAGCTAATGACCACTCCCTTGCCAATCTTAACATTGGTGTGTCCTGAGTAAAGCCACCCCCTAATCTTTTGGATGCGAGAGCGCAAAGGATTGGATATGCATCTGTATATGCACAATAAGCTACGTTGTATCATATGCAGACCTCATCCAGTTTATATTTATCTTTATCCCTCAAAGCGGATATGGTCAAGTTAATCCTTTCCATATTTATCATTTTAGCCCTATCCTACTTTTAATTTTATTTACAACTTTGCTTAGGAATATCCTCAACCCCTTTTGCTTTATATAAAAACTGTAATTAGCAATCCACCTTTTTAAAACTACATATTCATACCACCAATCACTTAAATGGTGATAGATTCTACCCGTATGGTTATAAACCCACGTCAAGATATAGAACCTTTTAAAAGGAGCAATTTTTCTCGTCACTGGTTTCAAATAGTCTTGTTCAGCAAATATGGTATGAACCGTATCGGCATTCGTATCAAAAGAAACTACAAGTGACCTTCGACACCATTTTAACCAACGTTTATGAGTTAATTTATAAACACTATGATAACCATGTGTAACCTCATAATCTAAAGGAGACTTAGGATAGTCAATTTGAACGGGTGGTTTAATAAAGCTGTTTGGAAATAAAAAGTTTCCCAGCCCCATAAAAGCTCTTTTCCCATTGTACTCAATACATCCCTGTGGTAAGTGAGAATGACACGCAACAATTAAACTTACTTTAGGATGCTCCAACAGTTTTTTAGCCAAGTCAATATCATGTTGAGGGGGGAACCATGTATGCTCACGACCCCAATGAAAAAATAGAATAACTTTGCTTATACTACCTTGTAACTTCTCTAAGTCTTCTATTATTTTTTCATAACGTAGAGGAGCGACTCCAGGTGATTTTTCTGTAGCAAGACAAATTTGTCTCATGTAAGGTTTGGCAAAATCACAATAGCTTAATATAGCAACCTTTTCTCCGCCTTTATCCAGGATCATTGGTTCTCTCGCATCATCTAACGTTTTACCAGCGCCACAGTATTGGATAGATTCCTTTGTTAAGGTATTAAAAGTATCTTTAATACCTGCCTCTTCTTTATCCTGGATATGATTGTTGGCAAGAGAGACTCCATCAATCTTAAAAGCCTTCAAATACTCAACGGCCAACGTTGGAGCATGAATCACACATTTATCCGCTACACCTGGCCAATCACTCAATGGGTTTTCGAGGTTGGCAATTCTAAAATCGGCTTCATAGAATTCAGGTATTTGGATTAACTTAGATGATGGTCGTTCCTTTAGAAGGTCCCCCCCACAAAAAATATCACCTACAAATATGATCTTCATTTGACTTTTCTCCTAGTTCCTTCCATGTTATTAATGGCGTTCGAGCTCATTTTCTTCATATTTAATTATCTTC
>QBUN01000251.1 GCA_013180565.1 Candidatus Methanophaga sp. GoMg3.2
TACCAAAAGTTATCGTTCCTTTTGCACCCGGTGTATTCTCGGCCTATGGCATCATGGTATCAGATGTGCAACTGGATTATAGCAGGACTAACATATTGCGAGTGGGAGAATCGGAGGCAGAAGCGTTTGTAAATGAGACGATAGAAGAATTTACTACAGCAGCCAAAATAGAGCTTATAGAACAGGATATTGAGTTTGAGGATACGATGCGGTTGCCATCTCTGGATATGCGCTATGTTGGTCAGAGTTATGAACTGAACGTGAGCTACAATGGCCTGGAAGCGGCACAAACACGCTTTTACGATTGCTATCGCCAACAATACGGCTATTATATACCTTCAGAGGCCGTGGAAATCGTTAATGTGCGATTACAGGTGATGGCAGCCCGGGCGAAACCGAAACCACCGAAGGTTGTGGTTAACGGTAAGGGCAAACCTGTTGGATATAGAGCGGTACTGTTTGAAGAAGGGCGGGAGAAAATACCCGTATACCGAAAAGAGGATTTGCCATTGGAGCACGAAGGTGGGGCAATTATTGAAGCGAAGGACTCTACCATCGTTGTGCCCCCAGGCACGAGCTTCTCTGTTGATCTGTATGGCGATATTATTATGCACATTGCCTAATATCTTGTCTTGTGCATGTGTGTTTGGTTAAGTATTTATGGCCCAGAAAACCGAAAGTAAAGACCTATAAAAATATTTATACTGACACAGATTAACACTGATTAACGCAGATAAAAAGGCGGGAAGATAAGAAGATTATATGTACCCCTTCTCCATCAGTACCTCGGCGTTCAATATAGAAGCACCCGCAGCGCCTCTTACTGTGTTATGGCCTTGCGCAATGTATTTCACTTCGTTCTCCAGCCGCCCACTTCTTATCCGTCCTACCGATATACTCATTCCTCTACCCGCATCGCGGTCTAACTTCGGTTGCGGTCTATCCTGCTCCTCACGTACTATTATCGGCTTTTCCGGTGAGAACGGCGTGTCAATCTCTCTAGGGAAGTTCACAAACGCGTTCTTTACTTCCGCTTCCGTTACTCTATCCTCAAACTTCGCCCATATCGCTTCCGTATGTCCGTCTAACACCGGAACGCGATGACAGGAGGCGCATATGTTGACACTTGCGTCTTTTATCTCCGAACCCTCCAGAGTACCGAGTATCTTTAGCGGTTCACTTTCCATCTTACCTTCTTCCGTTGCTATAAACGGTATTACATTATCCAATATCGCCATTGACGACACACCCGCGTATCCGGCGCCCGATACCGCTTGCATTGTTGATACCCGCACCTCTTTTAGCTTTAAACTCATTAACGGCTTCAAACTCAAGACCATCACAATTGTCGAGCAGTTAGGATTTGTTATAATAAACCCGTCCCAACCCCGTTTCGATTTCTGCTCTTCTATTAATGCCAAATGGTCTCTATTTACCTCCGGTATAACTAAGGGCACATCCTTTTCCATTCTATGCACCGCGACATTACTGGAAACCGCATATCCTGCCTGCGCACAGCTCTTCTCCACTTTGATTGCCGTTGGCCTGGGCAAAGCAGAGAACATAAGTGCTATGTCATCGATCTCAGAGATGTCGTCAACGGATTTCACCACTGTTTCGGCCGCTGCCTCCGGCATCTCATACGGAAGGAACCATTTCGCTACCTCTCTGTATTTCTTACCTGCACTTCTCTCAGAAGCGTAGAGCGCTCCGAGCTCAAACCACGGATGCCCGTCCAGAAGCTGCACGAACCTCTGCCCCACGCTTCCCGTTGCTCCCAATACTCCCACTTTTATTCTTCTCATAGCTGCATCTCTTATCCCTTCTTTTGGAAAAGATTTAAATCTTTTTATAGTGCCTGCATGTAAAGTAGATATACAGAGGTGAAAACAGACAATGGCAAGATTTCCAGAAGCAGAAGCAAGACTCTTCAATATGAAGATATGCATGGATTGTAACGCGAGAAATTCGATTAGGGCGAAGAGGTGCAGGAAATGCAACTCAAATAGCCTGAGGCTGAAATCTCGACATAGAAGTAAATAAACGCCTGGCCGGCGTGCATGCGGGGTAACCTATGCTATGAGAAAGGGAAAAGTAATAGCAGTAGCAGGAAAAGGTGGAACTGGGAAAACCGCTATTGCTGCACTTTTAATTCGGGAACTACTCGGATCTAAAGAAAGCGAAGATATATGCATACTAGCTGTGGATGCAGATGCTGATTCTAACCTGCCCGAGGCCCTAGGTATATCGTATGCTAAGTCGGTAGGAGATATAAGGGAAAGCCTGCTGGAAGAGAAGCACCAGGATATATCTCTGGATGTGCGATCACAATTTGAGGGTAAGATAGCGGAGATAATCGAAGAGGAAGACCGTTATGACCTCTTAGTTATGGGACGACCCGAGGGTCCTGGCTGCTATTGCCCTGTAAATCACATCATACGGATGATTATGGATATATTAACGAAGAATTACGATTACACTATAATCGACTGCGAGGCGGGTTTGGAGCATCTCAGCCGGAGAACGACAAGGGACGTAGACGTCATGCTCGTTGTGCTAGATAGAACACAGAAGAGCATGAAAACCGCATTGCGGCTGAAAAAGATTGCGGACGCAATAGACGTGAATGTGCAGAGGATGGTGTATGTAGCAAATAAGATACCTGCTGGTGCCGAGGAGCGGTTGATAGAGGAAGCGAAGAAGAAAGGCATCGAAATAGATGCTATAGTCCCCTTTGACACGTTAATACCCGAGTATGATCTTGAAGGCAGACCTATTCTGGATTTACCCGATAATGCCCCGTCTGTTATCGCTGTGAAGTGGGTGGTAGAGCACATCACCAAGGAATAAGTTGCCCCCATCAGTTGCTTTTTTATGATGTACACATAGTAAATAGCGTTATGAGCAAAGAAGTACCTTTTGTTGACTGGGAGCCCGCAATCACGCCAGAAGAGGTCTTTTCTGACATCATCGGCGTGAATGAGATACACGTTGTGGGTAAAAGAACGTATTGGATTGAGATGAGGCCCGTAGAAAGGGGCAGATGCGTTGTTGTGTTGCGAGATGAAGATGGCGTGGTTAGAGACATCACACCGCAGGAGTTCAATGTACGGTCACGGGTACATGAATATGGCGGTGGAGCATACACAGTTTACAAGGATGCCATCTATTTCGTCAATTTTGATGATCAACGCATCTATTACCAGCCAAATGATAACGCTGAAGCAGTGCCACTTACCCCTATAACAAATGAAGACGGGTCGTTAGGCAAATATGCCGCTCTTACTGCGAGTCCCGATGGTACGAAACTCCTCTTTGTATACGAGAAAGAGTATAGCGATAAGGAAAACGCGAATTTATTGGCGATTTTAGACTTGGACTTGGCCGCTAAAGGTATATCCGAGCCACAGATAATTGTAAAAGGTTCTGACTTCTATGCCGATCCAATCTTCTCTCCAACCGGGAAGGAAGTGGCATGGCTTCAGTGGGATCATCCCGATATGCCATGGGATAGTACGGAATTAATGATGGGCTCGTTTGAAGACAATGCCTTGCATATGGTGAAGAAGGTTGCCGATGGTGGCTCTATCTGTTTCCCACGATTTGATAGTGAGGGTAGACTATACTACGTTATGGACAAACAGGTAGATAGCGAGTTGGACTCCGGGAATTGGTGGAATCTGTATTGCTTTACAGATGCAGTAGCGCAGATTACAGCCGAACCGGCGGAGTTTGGTGAACCACACTGGGTGTTTGGACAAAGTAATTATGAGTTCCTACCGGATAATCGAATAATAGCAAAGATGGTTAAAGATGGGGCGGATTGTCTGGTCGTCATTGATCCGGAGACGAAATTGCTATCCGTAGTTGAAACCGGTTTAACCAGTTATAGCAATATCAGAACAGATGCGCATGGCAGGGTATTCTTCATCGGTGCAAGCGCTAAGAAGTCTTATGCTATATCCTGTTTGGATATAGAATCGAAAACCGACGAAATATTGAAGACAAGTTCAAGTATAGAGATGAGTAGCGCAGATATTTCTCTGCCAAAATTCATTTCTTATCCTACAAAAGATGGAGAACATGCTCATGGTTATCTTTACATGCCTCGGAATAGCAGATATACTGCTCCGGAAGATGATAAACCACCGTTATTGGTGATGGCGCATGGCGGTCCAACAAGTAGTGCAAGGGCTGTATTTTCCGCGACTATACAGTTCTGGACCTCTGCCGGGTTTGCGGTAATTGATGTGGACTACCGTGGTAGTACTGGTTACGGTCGGCGATTTCGTGATGAATTGCTATCACAATGGGGCGTTATTGACGCGGAGGACGTGGCAGATGCCGTGCGGTACTTAATAAAGGCCGGGAAGGTTGATGGTGCCAAGGTTGCAGTTAGAGGCGGTAGTGCAGGTGGTTATATGGTGCAGCGAGTTATGACTCAATATCCTGACCTCTTTACCGTTGGGGCAAGTTATTATGGGATTGGAAATCTTATTACGTTAGTAGAAGAGACGCACAAGTTTGAGTCACGATATATAGATAATTTAATTGGTGCGAAATTGCCTGCGGGCGAGAAAGAGTACAGAGATCGTTCGCCAATAAATCATTTGGATCGATTAAAAGCGCCCATGATCATATTCCAGGGCACAGAAGATAAAATTGTCACGCCTGAATGCTCACGCGAGTTAGCGCGGAATCTCGAAGAAAGGGGGATTAGGTATGAATATGTGGAGTATGAAGGCGAATCACACGGATTCCGAATTAAGAAGAATAATGTTGATTCGTTAAGCCGGGAATTTGCATTTTATCGGGCTGTGTTCAGTAGTTAGATAGCAGACACCAACCAAACCTTAGAAAAGTTTGATCAAGAAAATATAAATGGTTGCGAATGTGAGAATTATGTCGGTACAACTTGTATCGAAAGCATAAATAGCTTTGTCGAGAAGATGCGAGAGAAGATGGACCTCATGGATGTCATTTGTCTTTCACACTAAGGGGCCACCTTATAATTAAATCCATAACTTTATATATGTATGTAGTACTTCTTCTAAATACGCATGGAAAAAATAATTCCGATGAACTTTGGATAGGTTTTTTGGGTAGTCTTAATGAGGTGCAGGCACGACAGTTGGCAGGTATAAAGGCGTTAGAATTTGGTTGGGGTGGAATCTCGA
>QBUN01000250.1 GCA_013180565.1 Candidatus Methanophaga sp. GoMg3.2
CAATCTTACACATTATATCTGGATTAAATGTTTAAGCTACCATGCCCCAAATCATGAATCTTCCCAATTATATCTGGCTTAAATGTGTAAGGTACCCGAAAGTAGTAAGTTGATTGAATCCCTAATTCGTGTTCCAACAGTGCCATCCGCAAAGCGTTCTTCGGCTTTCTGTCTATATCATGCCTCAAAACAATGAATTTACTATTATGTTGTTTTCCCGTGAGATAAGATTCAACTGTTAATGGCGCATAACCACTATCTAAAAGTGCCAAACATAATTTTTTATATTTTTCCATCGTGAAATCACGCATTCTCATTACCATTTCTTCTTCTATCAGTTCATCTGTGCATCATTTGCCACTAACCACCCGTAAATGCTTTATCCAAGGGATTTTGATAATTTTTGTTTAACCCCTTTTATAACCACAAGATTACGCAGATTTTCACGAGCATGCTTAAGAAAAAATGTTTTTAAATTAGCTCATCCAAGGTTTCAAAAGGTGAGAATTTTCCTGTCACTATATAACGCCCGTATCTTTATAGACACGATATCCCCTCAGCTCAGATAAGAAATTAAAACTTTTTATAAAAACACGTGCATCAATATTCAATGGTATTCCAAAATCCTCGATCATTACCATGAATTTTCTCTTTGGCATTCCTGCAACTTCCGCAGCTTTTCCCAATGATATTTCGTCTTCTACATACGCTTTTACTGCTTTTCTCGTTCTATACTCCCTTATAAATTTCTCGATAGACATATACGCCAATTCTTCTGGTGATACGCGGACCTCCCTCGATATCTTCCTCAGCCACTCATCATATTCCTCTTTTAGCTTTATTTCCAGCATCTTCTAAACACATTTATCCATGAAGACGTATCCACTATAATCTTTGATTTTTGCCTAATTTACACAACTCCTCTACTTCCCATTCCATCTTTTTATCTCCCCTAAACCTTTTTGGCTCAAACCTTTTTAATTGTATATAAAGTATAACTTCTACATATAAATTTAATTTAGGACACAGATTTACACGGATTTACGCAGAAAACTATTTCCTCAAATTATCAAATGCCTTCCGTTTTTGCATTTTCATAAACCTTTTCCAGAAAACCATAACCCTATGTATTATAAACTCGATAGAAGAGTATAATGATCTCCTCCGTCAACTAAACCATCAAAATATTCAAAATCCTGATTATCTGCGTTCATCTGCGTCCGATTATCAAAAATTATTCTTTCTTGAAAAACTCCTCTTCTTCCTTGATCTCCGTTAATAAATAATGTAACCATACCTAATAAACTTATCCTCTGTGCCATACACTGTATCATTCTCTCAATAACGTGATTTTTATATCTTTTCTTAGTACGCTTATTATCATATCGAGTTCATATCCAAGTTCTTCTTCTCTTTCCTCTTTATTGTACCTAAAGTATAATTTTTCTTTGGTAAAGCTTTCTTTTTTAAAAGAAAGGTTTTTTAGCAATCGATTCTTTTCTTTCAAGCCTTATCACCTTCTTCTTTGACACTCCATCCTATTGTAGCCCCTAAAGCGGCATCTTTCAAACATACCATATTAACATCTTTCAAATTCTTTACTTCAATATCACATGCGCACCGAGAAACCGAAACATCTGACCGCCAGAGGTAGGTATCTTAAAATTAAAGCCAAAAACATTCCAATATGCCCATGGGAATTCAATAAAATCCTGCCCACCTTTTTCTTTTCCAATTTCTAAATCCAATAGTCCTAATTCGTAATTCATCACTGCCCCTCTGTATGCCGGCATCTGATTCAACGTCCGAAAACCAATAACAATGTCCGCAGTATCGTTTGTTATCGGCACAAGCAGTTGCAGGATCTCGTTCGGATCGTGCTGATCATCTCCATCCAGCAACACAAGCGCGTCAAAGCCGTGCTCAACAGCATATCGCAACGCATTCTTCACCGCACACCCTTTACCTGTATTTTTATCATGCGCAACAACCACAGCACCCGCAGCCTTTGCTACCTCTGCCGTATCGTCCGGAGACCATTTTAAGGCATTTACTTATAGACCTTCTTTCTGTGTTCAAAATAATGAAATACTACGACATCTCCTTCAATCTCATAAATAACTCGGTATTTCCCCACTTCTTCTGACCTGCACCCTTTGAAAGAATATCTTAATGGCTTCCCTCGTGTAGGAGCGTTCAAAATTTTAAGCACCACTTTTTCTAACTCTTTCCTCTTATCGCTTTTGAGTTTCTTCGTTTCTTTTAGAAATGTCGGCGTAAATTTTGACTTGAACTTGTTCATTCTTCGTCTACTATTTTCTTAAAATCATTCCAATCATATAACTCGCCATCATGCATCTCTTTCCTGCTTCTTTCCACACTTTTCACCATCTTTTTATTCATTAGTATCTCTAACTCATCATACAATTCATCCACATCTTGTTTCAGCCGACTTACAACTTCAAATATTCGTAAATTTATCCCCTCTTCTGTCTCGATTTGTTCATTCATTATTTTACCTCCTACCATCTCCTTTTAATAAATTGTGATTGTCTTTTCCATAAATGGGTGTATGCAATTTATTCTTTATTAAACTTGTATCCTGTATCATCTTCTTGTATCTATCTATCTCCTAAAATCTCGTGGCTTATATGTCGCTTCATTTACCGTCATCACCTTCAACCGCGCAATCACATGGCCTGAAACGGATCAACGTCAGTGTTTCATCCAGAATATACGAAGTGGTTATCATCTCATATCTCCCCTTTCGTAAGAGTTGCTCACGGAATTGGAGAGCCGCCCCATGATACTGATCCGACTCGTCTTCCAAAGCCAGGAATGCACCGGTATCAATGAATATCCTCGGTAGCATTATTTGATTCCCTTACCATAGAGATACTCATCGTGAGCTTTTGCCAGGTCTTTCAAACCGGATTTACCTACTTTCCCTATTTGGAAGAAGGGATCGTCACTATATGCACTCATCCGCTCAAGGTATGATTTTATGGCTTCTGCCACCTCATCTTCTAACTTAGATCCCTGCTTTTGTGCGATGTCTTCCAACCGCCAATAGATGTCCTCCTTAATTTCAATGCTTAGGCCCTTTTCTTTTCCCACTTGCCTGTACCATTTTATCTATCTTCACCTCTTAAGAAATAAAATTTACAATATATAAATATAAAGGTTATTACCCGCCCTTTTTCAAGCATCCTCTTCGCCTCTAACGTTCTTTCTTCAAATTCTTTAACACTCATCAACGACTCTTTTGTCTTTGGATCAACTTTACAAGCGTGATGCAATCCATGACATCCAATCTCATGCCCTCGTCCAACGATTGATTCCACCAATCCCGGATAATGGTCCACCACATCCGCAACCACAAAGAACGTTGCTCTGATATCAAAATCATCCAGCATATCCAGCACTCTTTTCGTTGGCTCACGTAAAGTTAAATAGTCGTATCTTCCAGTCCATCCCTCAAAGAATTCATCTACCTCCTTATAAACAGAAAACGGCGAACCTGTTACTGATGGTATATGGTACCAATCTTCTATGTCAACGGTGATCGATAATGTGTTCATGCTCAATATTAACCACCTCCTTGTTGATGTGCCGTATTTTAATCATCACCTAATTCTAGGGATATATTTTGTTGACCTTCCTCTACCTTCAACGCCAAGTAAACCCATTCTTACAAGAGTTCTGAGCTCCAAACTCGCTGTCTTGTTGGATTAAAGTTCTCATCCTCTTTTTTTTTCTAATTGTCCGCTAATTGTCCGCTAATTGTCCGGTTCATCCGTAAAATATAGTAGACCCCTCGCCCTTTTCCGACCATCTCGATAAGTTCTTTATTTACCATATCAGCTAACTCTTCATGAGCAACTGTTTTCCCAACACTACAAATATTGCAATAAGTTTTTCTCTCAATTTTTCCGTGCTCTTTTAGATAGGTTATAGCTATCTTCTGCCTCTCATTTAAATCCAATTGTTCTAAGTATTCATCCGTAAGCTTAGATTTTCTAAAAGTAACAACTAAACTCGTTCCGGTAAATTCAAATTCCGGTTCTGGCAGTCCCCAATCAATACACCACTCTATGATCTTGTTTGTTCCAGTCCCAACCTCCTCGATATACTTGACCCAGAAGAACTGCTTTGCTATCGCCGGATTTCTTGGTATGGACTCGTGCACCTGCTTCAACGTCTCGATAGTCCAGCCTTCCGGCAATTTGCCAGGATTCCAGAACTCAATTCTATCATCAAAGATTCTTACCTGAACACTGGAAGTAGTTTCATATTCTCTATGGCACAAAGCATTTGCAAGTGCTTCTCTTATTGCTTTTGGTGGGTATTCCCATTTCTCCTGTCTTTGAAGTTTCCAATCCTCAATCCATGCTGCCATGCTGATATTGTTATAGATAAATTTCTCTGATTCTGTTAGTTGATCGAATAGATTTGTTTGTATGACCTTGAAATCAAGCATCTTACCTGCGACATCTGTTCCTTTAAACCTGATGCATTTTACTTCTGGACGTGTGAAAAAATTTTGAGGAATCTTACCAAATAGCAGTATAGCAGCATTTGTTAATTTTTTGTTTCTGGTGAGTTTTAACCTCATAAGTACTTCTTCTAAAGGTAAGTCTTCTGAAATATCTAATCCTCTCTCTTTCTTTGCCTCTTTTACAAACCATCTAACCTTTTCTTTCTCAATATCCTCTAAACTCGCTTCTTTGCAGATTTGCTCATCCCAATAAATTTTCTCACCACTTTCTTTTGCCAGCTTTCTCAGTTCGCTTGACGAAATCCCTTGATTCGTCTTTCCCACCCTCTTATAACCATGATTCTTAAAGAAAACTGGCTTTTCTGCACTTTCTGTTACTTCCACCAGAACGACATTCTTTCCTCCTCTTTCCAGTATCTTTACAGAAGGAAATACCTGTGGGTCGGTATTTCTCTTGATGTAATTCGCTAACTCTTCTACGGTGTTCTTTCCAATATCCACTCCTAAAACTCCTCCGCTATCAGAAACTCCAACCATGATGAATCCACCATCAGAATTTGAGAACGCAGAGACGGTCTCTCCTATTTCTTCCTTCAGTTTCAGAGATTCTTTGAATTCTAAATTCTACGATTCTCCCTTGCCAATGAGTTCTTTCAGCTCCATTCCGTGTTTGTAATTTTCCATCTGTGG
>QBUN01000249.1 GCA_013180565.1 Candidatus Methanophaga sp. GoMg3.2
CACGTTGGATATGCGCATGGGCATTCATGGCCTCAACAGGATTTGTTCTCTGCACAATATATCCTGATCGGACACAATCACCCGATGATACGACTGGTAAGCACGTATTATACAACCATGAAACCGGTATGGATCCGTGCGCAGTGCGATTATAACGCGGTAAAGAAGCGATTCCCTGGGCTGAGCAACTGGAATGACCCCCGAGTAATAATCATGCCTGCATTTAACGAGCTATGTGGTGGTCTCGCATTTAATAGCACGAAAAGGGAGTTCTTAGGGCCTATAGCCTCGAAACTACTTCGCTTTGATACTATGGAAGCGTATTTGCTGGATGGCACTTATATCGGGAAGGTATGTGATTTGGAGGGGTAGATTATTTGAACCACAAGATTACACAACACTTTTTCTTTTTTACAAAAAGAAAATTTAGCCTGTGCTAAAAGAAAAACAAAAAGGTTTTTTGGTAAAGCTTTTTGCTTGCAAAAAGGTTTGTGTTAATCTGTGTCAATAATTAATTTTAGCTGGATATTATGCTTTCTTGTGCCTCTGCGTTCTCTGCGGTGAAATTCAAGGATATAGCAATTTCGCTGGAAAATTCGACTGTGCCGTGGTAGCATATCTTTTGAGAAGGAAATGAAACAGTAAATGGCGTGAAGAGGGTAGAGCCTTGCTTTGTAGAGACCTTCAACCTTTATATAGTCGAGAAAACAAATAATATTCAGTGATGAGAATATGAAATACGAGATGGATCTGCCAAATTTACATGAAATCGCAAAACAGCAAATCAAAGGCGATTTCATGAAAAGCATCATGGAAAGTAGAATAAGAACTCAAAAGGTTATAGATGATCAGGGAATTTCAGTTTTGTCAGTCCTTTTACCTTTATAGCGTACATTTTCTGTAACTACTCACCCCTGTGTCAATCTCATAGAACCGACTGAAGGAATGAATGGGGACCCTCTAAACGCATCGTGAATAGCATCGAGGACACGACACCCGTTCTTCCGCGCAGTAGAGATATACCCACGAATACTACAGAACACATCCGCCCCTTCAGCAGTTCGAAAGGTGCCTGACACCTTCTGTTTCACTTTCATCATACGTACATCGCGCTCAGCCTGATTGTTGTCAAAAGGCACACTAAAGTCGTACATAAATGCCAACACACCCTGTTTGTGTTCCTTTAAGCGGTCAAGTAAATTTTTTGGCGGAGATTGTTTTGCTCTGCCCCGTTTTCCTGGTTCTTTCTGCGGTGGCTGATTCATTTCAAGTCCGTATTCAATGATCTTGTCGTATCGCGCTTCATATGCCTCTATCTTTCCAGGATCGAGGTGATCAGTGTACACTCGGACCAAATCCACTTCTTCCTTGATGTCTATCAAGCAGTGGCTCATTTTTTCTGCCCACTCCTGCCCGTATTGCTCATAGACGAATAGGAGGTCACGCAAGTGGTGGGAATTGCAGAGACCATGCTTTAGACCTTCATATCCAAAGTATGAACTCCCGTGATCCTGTACAGCTCTCCCTCCAAACTTGGGCAAAATCCCTATCGTGTCCATCGCATCCCTGCCCCGCTTCTGATGCACATTATAATACGTCAGATCCGGTGTACAGGCAACATGCAGCCAGTTCAATTTGTTCTCCACCTGTAAACCCGTTTCATCGAAGTTGACTACATCAGCGTTTATCAACTGCTCTTTAATCGCCTCGTTAGCGGGTGTTACACTCTCTGCGCAGGTTATGTTCGCCTGAAGTGTAATCGCCTCAGAGGGGCGATGACCGACAACATCCTCGAAGAATTCACTGATGCGCTCCAACTGGACGAATTGATCTTCAAGAGTTACACCGCACATAGCGCACTGCCCGACCTTGTGCACCTCTGTGTGGTCAGGGTTTTCCGATGGTTCCAAAGTATGACCTTTATGCCCCTTCTGCCCGCCGCTTTTTTTGCTGCCTGTTTTTCTCGTACTTTTGGTGCGGTGCTTTTTGAAACCATCGCTGGAAGGGGGTTTGCTGCTGTTCTTGCTGTTTTTGTTCAAACGATCCTGCTGTGCCTGCAATTCCTGAATGAGCCGCTCAAATAGTTGAACAATCGCCTCTTCTCCTTGCCGGTAGGCTGCACGAATTTCATCACTGGTAGGTATATTCATCGCTTTGTCCCTTCATAAATCGAAACGTTTTTTTTACAACCATTGGGATGGATAATATAATCTGATCCGCAATAAAGTCGTAGGGGTGAGTAGTTACAATAGCAAGTTTGTCTATGATTAAACAGCATCGAAAAAAATCGAAAAGCTTTTATATATACTGTGAATGTATAGATTATTATCATGACCCAACACATTTGTAGTTTCACCAATCGGCATTTCTATAAAGTTGTACTGATTTTGATTGGACTGGCTGTTTTGTTGCTATCTATTCAAACCCCACCTGTCTTTGCCGCAGAACCCACTACGGATCCGATCATTCGCCTTCAAGATGACACGCAGTCACCGCTTGATGCACCACAGGTAGTTAGGCAGTTTGAAGAGACCTCCTATTACCTCAAGGATGTAGCTTTCGTCACCGCGGACGTTGGATGGGCGGTGGGGGAACCGCACTGGGAGCAAACAGAAAAGCGATATAAGGGGACAATTATCAAGACCACCAATGCTGGAGATACCTGGTCTGCCCAGGAGGCCGGCGTAACCGAAGGCTTTCGTGGGGTTTGCTTTGTGGATGCGAATCAGGGATGGGTAGTTGGAGCCAATGGAACGATCCTCCATACGAGTGATGGTGGGAATCTCTGGGTAAAGCAGACAGTGGCAACCACCGATGGATTTCGAGGGGTTGTCTTTGTAGATAACAACACTGGTTGGGCTACCTGCGTCAAACCGGTGCACTATGGCTGGAGGGGTGAAGCGGACAACTGGCAAGCTGCCATCTGGCACACCAGTAATGGTGGAGAAAACTGGGTTCAGCAAGCAGTCCCCACTAATACTAGCATCCTGAACCGCATCGATTTTATCGACTCCCTGACTGGCTGGGCAGTAGGTACAAAACTCGTAGGTGATGATGGCCTCCATCCACAGCACGAAGGTACGATCTATCACACCACCGATGGCGGGCTTACCTGGAGCGAACTGTACAGCCCAGGACAGGAGATTTCCTTCACCGCGGTGGATTTCCTCGATGCCACGAACGGTTGGGTCGTGGGATTCCCGACCAGTAGCAGCCTCAAAGGAGGCTTTGTATTCCACACCGCAGATGGGGGGAAGACCTGGGAGCGTCAGGAGCCCGGTGGCTTCTTCGATCCCCTATGGGACGTTCAATTCGTGGATAAGGACAGAGGTTATGTCGTAGGATTCGACTACATTGCAGCCTGGGGACCGCCGGTATGGCGCACACTGGACGGGGGCGTCACGTGGACAAAAATAATCATGGATAATCACGAAAGTGAAGGCTTGTTTGGAGTTTCAGTAGTTGGGAACCAGGTGATTGCGGTTGGAGATCACGATTATGTAGCCAAATCCAGCCGTGCATGGGACTCCTGCGAATGGGTGTCTCCTAAATCAACCTGTTACTATTGCGGCTGCCTTTTCAACCAGTCTTACATCAATACCCACTACAGATTTGAGGATGTCTTTTTTGCCGATGAGAATCATGGCTGGGTGGTTGGGAGACGGAGTTATGAACCCCAATTTTGGTGGCAGGTCATTTTCCATACCCAAGATGGCGGTGCAACCTGGGAAATCCAATATGAACATGCGCCTCCTCTCGATGGCCTTTTCAGCTATCATAGGCTCGACAGCGTCTATTTTATAGATATTGAGAATGGCTGGGCTGTTGGCACGTCTGAAAGCTTCTGGAATGCGAGCGTGGAACCTTCCGGTGCCAGGGAACATCATGGCGCGATCCTCCATACTATGGACGGTGGTATGAATTGGGAAGAGCAGGGCAGCGAGCTCTACGATAATTGGGATCTTGAGTTCTTTGCAGTTCAATTCCTCGATAGCCAGAACGGATGGGCGCTTGCAGCCGATCGTTATCCCTGTCCCAACATATCCCTTGCCCACACCACAGATGGTGGGAATCATTGGGAATGGGTAGATACTGAGATCGAGGGCAGCATAGAGTCAACATTGGAAACTTGCCAAGGTGATGTGGTCTTTACGGACGATCAGCATGGCTGGGCCACCGGAGGAGGTGGGCATGTGATCCATACAGAAGATGGTGGGGCCACATGGGTAGAGCAAGTGTTATCTTGCGGCTATCCCGTTTGCGTCGACTGGTGTTTTGGAATAGCGTTTGTTGACAATCAGAGTGGATGGATTGCGGGATCTAAGTTATACCACACTACAGATGGTGGAGTCACTTGGATGCCTCAAGATATTGAGGTCGGTAGAGCCCTCCAGGATATCCAGTTTCTCGATTCTCACATCGGCTGGGCGGTAGGTGACTGGGGTGTTCTCATGCATACGACCGATGGCGGAAACGAATGGCATCACCTGGATAGCAATACGTTTTTCACGTTGAGGGGGCTATTCTTCGTCAATCCTCGACTGGGTTGGATCGTAGGCGATTATGGGACAATCTTGAGATATGCTGCCGAACAGCTCCCGGAAGGCTCTGAGCAATGGCTCTGATCACGGCTCTTGCTACATGGAAAATTTAGCTTATTATATAACCACAAGATTATACAGATTTCTTCCATTTTATTTGTGATTTGGTGCTTGAGATTTTTTGATGTCGAGACCGGAAATGATTTTTGTCTCGGTTTCTTTGATTGTAACAATTGATGATCTCTCTCACACGTTAAACAAACACACTAACCCACCGCATTACCTTTTCACTTACCCTTTCGCTCTGATTTATCAGCTCCTTGCGTACAATAGCCATATCAACCTTTTCATAAATCCGTTTTGCATCACCTATAGAATCGGTTTCGTATGTATCCATAGAATGACATGCCTTCATAATGAACAGATCCTCCAGCGACGGTATCCAGATACTCATCCCTTCTATCTTCTCTTCTTTCAGCCTTGAACATAGCGATTGTGTCAGCGAGACATCCCTTACCCGTCCATAAGAGATGTCAATGTATAAATCTCGTTTGAAGTCTATGAACCGCCTTTGTTGACCTTTTCAGTCCATAATAGACCAGTGCTGTACCACCAATTGTGA
>QBUN01000248.1:0-2741 GCA_013180565.1 Candidatus Methanophaga sp. GoMg3.2
CCACTACCTCGTTCGCTATAGTATTAGCAAGCAAATTGTATATCTTCCCGGTATGGTTAACCGGGTTTTTTCCCGGTGTTCCTTCCATACTCATCGGTCTGTTTAATGTGATAAGGCCGTTGCTCCTGTTACCGCGACCCTCAGCCCCGTCATCACCCATCTCCGCTGATGTCCCGGACACAGTGATATAAACAGAGTCAGGCGAGTCAGCCATGTTTATCATTGTATTTACTTCCCGGGATGTATACGCTTCCGCAACACCGTTTATATATTCCTTTAATCCGCGCCTTGTATCTTTATAATGCTCATAATCATCCACGTATTTGGATACAAAGGCATCACATATCGTTAATGAGATCTTATCCTTTTCTCTAAGTGCCATCACCTTCATATCCTCTCCTATCGCTTTCTCCTTGTTGCGTAAGTCAGCCATCACTTTATTTTCTGCATTAAGAGTTATGGACTCTATTTCGGAAAGGGGTGCATGGGCAACACCGAAAGAGGTATCATTTGCCATTGGCACATCTGTATTATCCTTAAAAACTTCTATAAGGTCTGAGGAGCCATCACCCATTTTACTCTCTATTATAACGTGGTTATCCACGTCCAAGTTCCTTATGTTTCGCAAATAGTCCTTAGCAGCTCTCGTTGCTACGATGTCTACCGCGATCTCTTCGCCTTCAAACCTTCTTGTTGCCCGACCGCCCAACAATATGTAAATCGGAGAGATGACCTCACCGCCACCGTATCGCGGGTTTGACCTGCCGGCAACGAGTTGCACCTTATCGGTATTATGATGCAGTATCAATCCGTACTTCCTCCTATACTCCTTGCAGAGCGCAACACTAACAGCCTCTGCTATGCCATCGCATAAGCTGTCGGGATGACCCAAACCTTTCCTTTCCACTATCTCTATTTCTTGCTCTTCTACTGGTTCCCAGCTTACAGTCTCAACTTTTATATTCCTCTTTACGGATTTGCCCCCACTCATTTTTTACACCTCTTCTTATTCTAATTATGTATGACCAATGAACTAAATTTAAATCCCTTTAGTAAAACTATCTTTACTAAAGAAAAGTTTATTGGGAATTACCGCACTGTTACCCGTAGGGTCATCTATTATTAACGTCATACTTGCTTTACCCGCTTTTATTCTAGCTATATGCTCCAAAACCGTCTCGGCACGCTTCTTCGCAGTACCTTCTACATCTCGAGCCAACATCTTCACTACCCCTTCCACTCGATTTAATACGCCTTCAACAGTGGAAATAAATGCCTCACCCCTTTTTGGCTCTACGCTTACATACAATTCTGGTATCTCAATGGTTCCAAACGGCGACCTTATAACAATTGCATTTAAATCATCCGTAGAGGAAATAACCATCTCACATCTTGTCCTCTTCTTCTCTGTGAGCACCATTACATCGGTAGTATGATACCCGCATGATGAACAAACCGCAGTAGTTATCATTATTTCGCCGAAGAAAGGGATTTTATAGGGCACAAAATGTAATTCACTTTCCGCACCGCAAAGAGGGCATTCCTCTTTCACCGCATTGCAACTCCGAGGTAAGAGCTATCGCCCACTCAGTTTTTTCCGCTCTATCCTAATTCCTTCTGGTGCTATAACTACCATGTCATCACCGATACCGGCAATGTCTCCGCCCACATCAAATGCTGCCAGCTTCAAGTCTTTTATCGCTTTCTCTACCAGGACTCTATCCTGCCTTGCCAGCGATATATCAAGAATCAGCATATTGCCCGCATATATCTCCTTTTTCAATTCGGGGACATCATATAAACCGGTCAATTCCGAAGTCTTTATGTACATCTTTACGCCTTCTTCATCCTTCATATCTGCTTCATACTCTTCTATGTCCAGGTCTAGATAATCGCCCGCATTCGTACTCCCCCCCTTCTTCACAAATAGCTTCTCAAAACCCTCTTTTATATTCATTTCTTACCCCCTCTCTCTCTCGTGAACAATTAATATCCTTCTTTCTTGACACATAAAAATATGACTTTTATCATTTAAATAGTATCTCATCTTTTCATTCCATATCATATCATATCATATCATATCATTTCATATCATAGGTTCATCAAAACTTCCACAACTTTTGCATTCTGTTCCCGTGTCCCCACGCTAATCCGGATAAGAGAATCATTTGCACCCCTAAACGAGGTGCAATCCCGCACTGTTATCCCGTTCTCCATTAACGTGTCACAAACGGCAGACGATTTCCGTGGTGTGACGTCCAGGAGCACGAAATTCGCCTGCGATGGATACACAGCGAATAACTGCTGCAGATTCGACTCGAGGAACTGTCTCCCATCTCGCACCAGCTCTACGCTCCTACGCAAATGCTCAGTATCTCGTAACGCCACAATTGCTGCTTTTAAGGCTATGTTATTAACAGTAAAGGGGATTGAAACTTTCTTATACTGACTTACAAGCCATTCTGGTAATACCCCATATCCTACCCTTAGTCCCGCGAGCCCAAAAGCCTTTGAGAATGTTCTTAATATCAGCACGTTCTCATATTCGTTCACCAGTTCCTCCAATGATGTATCTGCAAATTCCACATACGCTTCATCTATGACGACCATAGAATTTGTAGATTCTATTATCGCACGCACGTCATCCTCAGATATGCAATTACCAGAGGGGTTATTAGGCGAACAGAGGAAAATCATCTGCGTCTTTTCAGTGGCTGTTAATTCTTCGACCGGTATGCTGA
>QBUN01000248.1:3089-5138 GCA_013180565.1 Candidatus Methanophaga sp. GoMg3.2
ATTTACCTGGTTTGTACTCTTCTACTTCCTTTAATGAAGCACGCACACGCATTCTGGTTTCTCCGTATGTATGGATAAATACAAATGTTTTATTAATATTATTAAAGAGGTTTACTAAATTTATACCAAAAATGGAAGCGGGCGAAATTTGTGCTATATGCAAGGAAAGAGCGGCAACAGATAAGTGCAGTGTCTGTGACGTTCCACTATGTAAAACGTGCATGATAGAAATAACAATAGAAGATACGCATCCTTCTCATCGGATAAAAGGCATAACAACCCGGGGAATAATCGGGGAAGCGGTAAAAAAGAAGGTTGTATGTCCTAACTGCGTGGCGGAAGTGGACATCTTCTAAAGCACTTACATTTTCTTTTTAGAAAAATTAATTTGTGATGCACTCAAGTCACATTCAACCCTACCCTTACGCTAGATACACTCCAAGGCCATTGTTCGATAAGCACTCTAACTCCAGGTGAAGTCTCCAGCCGTTTATATGGTACTGGGAACCAGAGAACCTGTAGTTCATGCACTCCCTTTTCCTCAGGCACGATGAGACTTGCAGGAATAGCTACCTTCTCTCCCGGCTCAAATTTACCGAAGATTACAAGCTCGGACCCGTTTACGTTGATGGGAATCGGCACGTAATCCAGTAGAGCCATCATCGCGAAGGTCACAGGAACTTCGTTTGCTCCCGCGTTAATCGTATAATTGAGGAGTTCACCTGGTTCGACATCCTCTGTGAGCCATGATTTGGCTGAACATGGTTCTTTGGTTAGGAATGGTTGATCATACAGTGGATATTCAGGACCACAAGAGCAACAAGCTATCGCACTCATATTTGTATAGTTGACAGCAGGCAAGTCCGAATAATTCCCAACGAATATATTTCGCTTCATGCTGCCCATATGAGTACCCAGGGTGCATGATCTAAAACTTTTATTAAGAGAATGTTCATATGGTCTAAATATCACCACGATCTCGAAATCATGTCCTCCTTCCTCTATCTCAGCCAGCTCAAAAGGATAAGATCCTTCTTCATAGGGTTCTAAGTGTACCATATGAAGGATCTGTCCGCTTTCATTATCAAAAGTGAAAGGGACTTGTCTATAATCCAACAAGCAAAAGACGAGATAATCGTACGCGTCGTGCATTCGATTGTTTACATAAAAATACCCACTGAGATTCTCTCCCGGATTCAAGAATTTTGAAAGACTCTTGTTATTTTCCATTCCAATGAGTGATAACGCAATACCAAAACTTTCTCCTAACTCAATACCTCCCGCTCCTACCCTTTCGGGATCATAAGTCACTTTACCTTCCGATGGATTCGACTCGTTAAATCTAAATATCCACGTAGAACCTGTTCCGCTGTCAAATAATAGCATAGCCACTAAAAATATCAAAGCCAACGATCCCAGGATTTTTATCTTCTTTTTATGTCCCATTATTTTACCTCCTTCTTTTTTGATTTTACTTCCGCACTATTTCTCAAATTCTTCACGCAGCGTTTCTTCTAACATGAACTGTATATTGTTCTTTCGATTATTCAAATATAGTTGGATATACTCTTTTGGAAAACCTGCCTTCTATTCCTAGGAAAATTATTTCCAATTCCACTGCTTCTTTGCATATTCGTACACTTCTTCTTGCTCACCGTAATATGCTGCGGGTGCGTGATATGCGAGCACATAAAAATATTTACCCTTCCTTGCAATAATTTGGGTTTGCGTATAACTTATATTATGAAATGTGTATGAAATACTGACTTCTTTTCCTTTTGCTCCGCTTAACATCTCTTCACGCTCATAGTTTATGCTGACGTTACTAACATTCTTTTTACCTCCTGGAAAACGTTGCAGTAAATCCGCTACCACGTAATCAACTGAATTATAAATTCCACCGCTGTCAATCGAGGAAAGAAGTTGTAGATCTAAAGTTATGTGTCCGCCATCATATCTATTTTTCGACGCAAACAAAATTTTTGATGCAGTAGGAATAACAGTCCAGTCAGCAGGATAGTCTATCGTGAAGTTTGCATTCGTATATGT
>QBUN01000247.1 GCA_013180565.1 Candidatus Methanophaga sp. GoMg3.2
CCTTGACGACAAAATCTTCCGGCTGGACTTCCACACCCATAATGGCATAAAAGGAAGAATTATGGCTGGATATGGTGGGGTGCATGGATACATATAGGTCCCCCGCGAGAGTGGAGATGATTAAAGGCTCAGACACGATCCCATGATTTGCATAGTGATTCATCCACAGAACTCCTTGATGAACATCCCCGCCTTCTTTAATTGTAACATCCATTTTTAGCGCTGAGTATTCCGGACCTACGAAACCATGCTGCGGATAGTAAACGCGCCCCATGCCGGTATAGATGGTAAAATTCCCAAATTCCATTTGCATCCCTAAAATATCTCTAGTGGAATTTGGCTCTGCGACAAAGCTTCTTGGGTTCTTAGCAGCATCAACTGCACTGAAAAAAACGCCTAATAGTATTATTATGACTGCGAGATGAACAAGAGTTTTACCCCATAAATGCAATGAATTCCGCTTTTGCATTACCTTAGCGGAATTATAAGCGATAGCAAATCCCGTGACTAGCAGAAGCGGAAGCCCGAAATTCGTCAGTGGATTCGGCGTTGGCAGACCGAGCAATGCTAAAACTAGTCCAATACCCAGTAGCGCCACGATTAGCATAAGACATCGCTCTATTTTTAGGGCGACGTTGCAACCCAATAAAGCGGCTACAAAGGCGAGCGTAAATGGGAAGCACCATCGGTTATAAAATTCTACTCCGGTTGCGCTCATGGTCTTCTCGCTGAAAATACCGCCTACTATTGGCGCGGCATCGCCGAAGAAGCATATAATCAACAAAAACATCAGCGACCAGTAAGCGACTAAGATAGAGACAGAATAAAGCGAAGAAGTGTCAATATCAAAAGAATAAAGCGGCTTTTTCGCTCTTATCGCAAGATAGACGAAGTATAATAGAACGCAAAACCCGAAGCCCAGAAGCACTGGTCCGACAGGAGATTTTCCAAATGCATGAACGGATTCTAACAACCCACCCCGTGTTAGAGCGGTTGCGAAGATGATCATAACAAACGAAACCATGAGCGTGAACTCCTTCGCCAGATCTTTGCTCTTAGGCGGCAAGTGGAAATATGCCGTAAGAGCGAACCAGGGCAGTAACGATGCCGTCTCCACCGGGTCCCAAGCCCAGTAGCCACCCCAGCCGAGAACTTCGTATGACCACCACCCGCCGAGCGCAATCCCAAGCGCCAAAAACAGCCATGCTGCATACAGGGAACATTTTAAGGGCGCTTTTAGTTCTTCCTTCTCGCCCGTTATCATCCCGGCCAGCGTCAGTGCGAAAGCGAAGAAGACAAATACGTATCCTAAAAAGATCACGGGCGGATGCACAAGCACCCAAAACGTTTGCAACAGCGGATTGAGCCCTGCACCGTCCGGGGGCACTATGGGTAGGCGCTCAAAAGGGCTCTGAAGCAAGGTAACGAGAAGGAGGAAGATGAGGAAGAGGTCCAGTATTTTGTATGTGGTGGTGCGAGACTCGCTTTCTTTTTCTAATCCTTTAAACCTGAACACGAAATATACGAGCACTAAGAAGAAAGTTACAAATAGCATTGACCCGCTGCTCCCTATCCACGGGCCGCCCACTTTATACGGGAGGGTCAAACCGGATGAGCTATACGTATAAACCTCTTTCAACGAAAAGAAATCACTCACGAATGATTGCGTGAGCATGATGTATGTGGCTGCCACGATCACGCAAGCGATGGAAAAGGCGATAAATGCGAGTTCCGAACTCTTCTTCCCCTTCGCCTTTAACAACATGATAAAATCAAGAACCAGTAAGATGCAAGCTGACAGCACGAGCCAGGGGAAGATAAAAGCGAAAGATATGAGGAGTCCTGCTATTTCCATTTTTTAGTCCCATAAGATAACATTTTTATCTGTTGCCAATGTACGCCCCCGCACATCCACTACCTTTACAACCACCTTTACCATGTCGCCCTCTTTCGGTATGGCATCCCGATGAAAGCCGATGACCAAATCATAGGTACCATTTCCTTGATAATCCTTTGCAGGCCAGTAGCTGATTTTTGAATTGTTTATTATTGCAACCGCATCGACACCCGGAAAACCAGTATCAGAACTACCACGTGGGCTCTGCAATGGATGCACGTACTCTTGTTCCAACTGCACGATTTCTACTGCAGGCTTGTCATCAATCACCGTCACCTCAGCCTGAACGTTAAGAATTGGCACTTCTTCCACGTTCAGAAAAGAAATCGCAAAAAGACCTAAGAAAATTAGAATAACTACAAAAACCACAATAACTATACTCTTCTTCATTGCGCACCTCCTTCTTCTGTCCCCTTTATCAAGTTTACAACTGCTTTAACTATATTAGTTATAGTAGGATATTTCATTTCTTCTGAGCCCTTCTCCACCGGGACGCCTTCTATTAATATATACCCCTTCTCCTTATATTCTATCCCAAACGAGCCGTGACAGGAAACGCATAAATTGCCCGTATTATCACCATGAATTGCATGCGCATCACCGCGATGACACAAATCGCAATTTCCACTTGCCGGGATCAAAATATTCGCCCCTTCATCATGGCATGCCTGACAGTCAACAGGACTATGAAGCCTATGGAGATCATCAGAGATGAGTTCTCCTCCGCTGGTTGCTATTCCGCTCCCTACATGGCAATCAATACAGACCATGCTACCATGTGCGTTCTTTCTTATCTTATCTCCGTCTATCGCACCCGCAGAAGTATATGCCGCTCGATGACAGTTGCAAGACCCAAGCTTTGCAAGCAAAGCCTCCTTTGAGAGAAGCGAGACGTGACACTGTCCGCACTCGGGCGCGGGATGCCAACTCCCTATGAATCCCCTAGGATTTGGTGGAATTACCTCTTCCCCTCCGCCAATACCGGTGAATACAACTGCTGCAATGAGTACCACGACTAGCAATGCGAATATTTTCATCTTTTAGTTCTTCTTTTTCTTTTCTATTCTATTCCACTCCATTCTATATAGCTTTATTA
The DNA here is from genome assembly GCA_013180565.1 of Candidatus Methanophaga sp. GoMg3.2. The sequence goes on from QBUN01000247.1 coordinate 2,994, forward strand.
GAAGTAAATTGTATTTTCTTTATTAATTAGGAACAGAAAAGCATAATTTTTATGTGTGTTAATGGCTAGCATAAGGACGAAGAAATGAGGGGATGGAAAAGAAGCATATTAGCTATTTTGGTGCTATTGCTGTTAGCCTGCTTTTCCGCCGTCAATGTTGCAAGCGCGGAGAAGGCGGTGATAGTTTCCGACGTCCTTGGTTTGTATGGTTACGTGCCCACGGGTAATACTTTCACACCTGGGGATACAGTCAATGTGTACACGGAAATGAGAGGCGTAAATTATAAGGGTTTTATCCTCGTTGATTTCGTTTTTATCATTGTGGACCCCCTTGGGAACGTGGTTTCAATTGATCGTATGGATACGAGATACAGGACTTACAATGACACTGCGTACGTTGTCTACACAAAGGAAATTCCATCATGGTGGTGGTATGGCAAATATAGAATCAAGATAGCTGCGTACAACCGTCTTAACAAAGCGAGAATAAGTGAATGGGAGCGAGAAGTGATTGTGCCAAGCACTCTTAATAAACTGTTGGATGAAACCAAGAGGGATGAAGAGAAGGGGAATAAAAAATTTGATTTTGAAGACGTAGAAGCTCTCTTTAATAACGCTTGTGATGGCAATGAAGACGATTTGGAGGGCTTAGGTGTAATAAAAAGATATGAGGATTCGTTAATGGAAATAACATACCTCCCTTTTTTCGTGGCTCGCGAAGAAGAGATGGAAGAGAGGGAAGGGCTAGAACAGAAAATATCTCCAAAATCTAAATTCATTATAACGGATTTCCGTATGAGCCCATCTACGGTCAAGCCCAATGAAACCGTCTCAATATCTGTGACCGTAAAGAATGAGGGGATGAGGGGAACAGAAAAGATTGCTCTGGCATTAAATGATAAAATAGAATTTGAGGACTCGGTCACTTTAGACTATAAGGAGTCAAGGACACTCTTTTATCAGGTAAAAAAGGACATTCCAGGACAATATAAAGTCGCTATCCCTGGTACGGACTTGGTAAAACAACTTTTCGTTGACAAACGTTACAGAGAAGAAGAAACAGAGAATACCTCATATTCTTTCTCAGCGCCGAAGATGCCGGAAGCAGGTGGTGCCCTAGCCTTCGCTTACCTGCCTATAGTATCGCTTTTATCACAGCAATTGCCATATCCGTAATAGCATTGATGCGCTTTCGTTCTAATCGCTTGATCTTTACTACCGTTAGTTACTTTACGTAAAAATCCGTGTAAATCCGCGTCCTAAATTGAATAGGTAGAAGTTATACTTTGTAGACAAAAAGAAAAAAAAATAGAGGGCTGTTTTATTCCAGCCCATGTATCTCTGAGATCTCACCGAGATGACAAACTGTGCAGTCCTTGCCCCTATCCTGGTGTATCCAAACGAGGTTTCCTTCACTTGGCTCTAATGGCTTTGGATATCCGTGGCATAGCTCACAGGTTGTCCCACCTGCACCTTTCGGTGGAATTGTAGGTGTCTCTGTGCCATGACATGCTGCGCATCCAACTTCTCCTGCTGGATGGACCGTATGTACGGTAGCATTACCCATGCCATGACAGCCCCAGTAGCCGAAACAGCCTGGTTTACCATTTACCAATTGCCCGCCAGTTACGTGGGCATTCAACTTGGCTGTCGATTCGGTCTTATGACACAGCTCACAACTTGTCGCCGCTATCATACTCGGCGGTGCGGTTGGTGCAACAGTCGGCGGTGCAGTTGGAGCAACAGTCGGCGCTGGCGTGGCCTCTTCCGACGCTGGCTTCTCGGCACAGCCGGCTATTATACCTATTACCGCTACCATAGCTATAACAGCACAAACTAATTTTTTGTTCATTTTTCCGTTGTATTTGTATAGTGACACATCTATTTAAAAACTTTTCGCTTTTTCATTTCACTTCTGCTTTAAATATCTATTAAGGTTGAGGTTAAAAGGCAGCGTCCCTTTTGTCTCATATACCGCCCAACAGAAGTATAAGAACACATATAACGCGAGGCAGAGA
>QBUN01000246.1 GCA_013180565.1 Candidatus Methanophaga sp. GoMg3.2
AAGTACATGGGGCAACTCACGTTTTTTCTGCTCAATTTAGGCGTTTCCCCTTTGTTACTCAAACTAATGCAGTAATGCCCGTTGACATTTACATGGGCAAAGTAACTGGAAAGAATAATGATGTTTTAACAGTGCAAATTGAATATAAACCAGATTATTCACACCCTCATAATTGGGTATCTTATAGTGCCACATCCCAATGGACTGTATCGAATAGCAATGCAATAAATGAAATAATGGTTGGAGATTATATCGAAATAGCAGGTTATCTCGGAGTAGGAAGTGAAGGTGACAGCATATGTATATGTAAAATGAGATCAAGCGAAGAAAAAATCATAACTGATGTTTATGGCGATCCCGATTATTTAGTGCCTGTTCACGCATATATAGAGCATCCGAGAGTTTTAAATCCTCCATTACTAGGTGATTATATAATAACATATGAGAATACTCCTGATTGTTCAAAATATCCTAGTGGTTCTTTTGGTTGTAACGTCGAAGCTAAATATAGCGATGTTACTATTTCTAATGGAAATGAACAGCTAAAGAGCCAACGATTATACCCCGGTCGGAGTTTCAAATATGAGGATAAGGGAAGAGGATATAATATAGATATTGCTTTCAATTCAGGAGAAGCTCCGGCATATCCCGATTGCACTGATCAGCCATGTTTCGGCCCGCAGGCATTTTCTGATTTTACAATACATATCAAGAAAATAGAAGAAATGATGCCCGACTTAATAATCCAGGACATATCTTGGAGTCCTTCAAATCCAAAACAGGGAGATACAATAACATTCATAGTGACGGTAAAGAATCAAGGCAAGGGAGATGCTGGGGCTTCTTATGTATATTACTACATCAATGACTCTTATGTGGATTGCGATTATGTACCGTCGCTCCCTGCTGATTCAACTTCTATTCAACCGTTCGCACTGGCAGCAGATAAGCGCGTGTCCACGCTGCTTGATGATCCAACTTTCACTCAACAATCATTCACATGGACTGCGAACAAATGCGGAGATGTTCAGGTAAATGCTGTAGCAGATGCGACTAATGTAGTGATTGAGAGCAATGAAGGGAATAACCAGAAAATAGAAACTGTAAACGTTGTCTGCCCAAAGAAACAGGTCCATAACATCGACACAGGCAAAGATTTCGCAACCATTCAGGCGGCGATAGATGATTCTGACACTGGACATACAATTACCGTTGATCCTGGAACTTACACAGAGAATGTAGATGTTACCAAATCCTTAACAATCAAATCAACCTCTGGTAATCCCAAAGATACAATCGTTCAGGTTGCGGTTTCAAATCAGAATTATCAGAATGTCTTTACCGTAACAGCAGATAATGTGCATATAGATGGCTTCACAATAAAAGGAGCCAGTTACTTCTGGTGCTCTGGAATATGGCTTAATAGCAATAATTGCATTATATCTAATAACACTTTTGAGGGCAATGCAATTGGTATCTGGATCCACCCACCCTCTTTGGGCAATAATGTAATTAGAAATAATAAGTTCTCAAGCAGTTCTGGATATTCCCCTTCTACCGCACTCTACCTTGAAGCAGCAAACAATAAAATCTACCTCAACAACTTCATAATTGGCATGGAGTGGGGAAGCGGCAATGTTTGGAACTCCCCTACGCAAATTACATACGAGTACGCAGGTAACACATTCACAAACTACCTCGGGAACTACTGGGATGATTACAGGGACTCAGATGCGAATGGAGATGGAATTTGGGACCATCCTTACAGCATATGTGATGAAGATACGGATTATCATCCGCTGGTGAAGGGGTTTGAGCACTATATCCCAACGACAGTAGAGACCGGAACCTTAGTAGTAAATGTCTACAATGTTAATGGAAATCCCGCTGCAAAAGTCGGCGGAACTACAACGGTTCAACTGTTCAAATCAGGAGAAACATCTCCAATTGCAGAGCAAACGATAGATGGAGAGAGCAAAGCAATGTTTACTGTTCCAGCCGGGGAATACTACTTCAATGTAGGGCATGACCCGCAAGTGGAACAAGGGGCTGTGGAATTTTGGGGACAGCAGAAGGATATACCTATTACCTCTGGAACAACAACCACGATAGATTTTTACAGGTATAATCCTTATGTTGAAGGATTTTCTGCGGAAAAGAGTCCTGTGGCTATAAAAACTCCCGTAAATATCAATGTTATCATCAAAGTGCCATCAAATTACCCTTTTGCTAGTGAACACGTAATGGCAAAAATTATCCTGAGGGATGAGGATGAATATGAAGTCTATCGAGCTACGAGTAGTGCGAGGGAGGTTCAAAAGGGAACTAGTACTACTTTCTCGTTCTCTTATACGCCGACCGAAGGCGGAAAGTATTACGGTCTTGCGAAAGCATACGTTGGTGGAAGCGGGGAGCTATGCACAGATAACTTTGATTGGACGGAATTGTTTGAAGTCGGAACAGAGAACCAACCACCAACCGCCGGTTTCACATACTCTCCAAAAAATCCAATGGCCTATCAAAATATCGTTTTTGACGCTTCTAATTCGGAAGACCTTGACGGTACAATCACAAATTACAAATGGAACTTTGGAGATGAAACAACAGGATTTGGAAAGGTAACAACGCATTCCTATGCTGAGAGTGGAACTTATGATGTAACATTAATTGTAACAGATGATGATGATGCGACTGATTCAACATCAAAAGAGATTATGGTAGGTGCGGATATAGAAGAAATCACAATTGGAAAACTTTTAGAGCGTTTATATGAAAACCCCGATAGTGTTGTTGATAAAAGATTCACTACAAGTGGTTGGGTTTTGGTATCCAGTCATGAAGGACATAAAGGAGTCAAAATCCTCTGGAACATTCTTAGGATGTTAATTCTGATAGGTACTGCAACTAAGGGTGATATAGGAGAAGTCCCGCCACACTTGTTAGTGCTGGATTTCATGGGCATAATCTCAAATTCCATTGAAGACCAAAACTACTGCGATACTTATAAAGGATTACCATATATTGAAGCTTATGCTACCAGTGAAGAATTATGGGCAAAATCACATGATGTCGTGAACATGAAAGGTGTAGTCAAGAAGGTAAACGTCCTAGGGGGTACAATTTATCGGTTTGAAGTTGAGGAGATGGATATAAACTCGGAATATGCTAATATAGAAGAGTTAGAAAACTTAAATGAAGGGGATCCTGTTAAGTTAATGGCTGTGGTTGGCGAACGCCTAGAAATATCGATAATGAGCCCCTTAGGGCTAAGCGCTATTTACTACATTCAGCCCAAACAGCCCATCAATATACTTGGCAAAGCACTTGTTAAAGTGGAAGGAACAATAGAAGACATTAAAGTAATAGAAGAAAGGGAGAAACAGCGATATGAGTATTATCTCAAAGCCGATAGTGTAGAGAAGATACTGTCCTTTAAAAAGACACCAACAATGGTAGCAAAAACTCAGACAATATTTATACATTGTCCCGTCAACGCTACAATCACCGACCAACACGGAAGAATCATCTCAGACGATGGCACAAACGAGATACCAGATGCTGATATGCTCTTAACAACTGAAACGAAGATATTTTATCTGCCAGCAGATCTCACGTATTTAACAGAGATTGACGCATATGACACTGGCACATTCAACTTCACAAGGGTTTCGCCGATTGGAAAGGATATTTCGATAACTAAATTTGAGAATATTTCTGTAACGGCAAGCACAAAAGCATTCGTTGAGATAGAACCCGGTGTTACAGACTATACGATGAGTATAGATTACGATGGAGATGGAGCAACAGATGAAGAAAAGAGTCCGGATGTAAATGAGACGATAGACGTGGAGCAAAACTCGTATTCAATCCAGCTCCACAGCGGCTGGAACCTGATCTCAATACCACTCGTGCCAGAAGATACTAATATTGATTCGGTATTTTCATCCATGACAGGTAATTACAGCATAGTTTGGACAACAACAAGTACTGGTGGCTGGAAATCGTCTAACCAGGCATTTGGTAAACTGACTGAGATAACCGTAGACAAAGGATATTTGATTTACATGACAGCACCCGATACGTTAGTAATAGAGGGCACCAAGCCCGACACTACCACCATAGACTTAGTTAATGGTTGGAATTTAGTAGGGTATCCATCCCGGGCAACCCGTTCAATTACCGATGTTTTGTCAGGTGTTACTTATGATGTTGTCTGGACAACCACCAGCACAGGAGGATGGAAGTCGTCTAATCAAGCATTTGGTAAGCTAACCGATATGTCTCCGGGTAAGGGATATACGGTATATGCACAGACATCCGGGAGTTATACCGTAAGTTAAATAAAAATGGGAGATAATAAAAATAAAAGGAGGGGAACCAAAAGATGAAGACTATAGCAACAATATTGATATGTTTGGTTGCAATTGCATTGAGTCTAGAGAGCGTAAGTGCAATTACACCTATTGCATTGGATGTGAATTTACTGGAGGGTGGTGCAAATATTGACGCAAACAAAATTGTCACGATATATTACAATACAGAAGATGCATCAATACCTCCCAATCCACTTCCTGTTAGCATAAATACTGTGGATGATTTAGACCATGTTGAAGGACCTATTTATGCCTGGGGATTATACGACTCAGGTTATAATCCGTGTACAAGTGGACCAGATTGCAAATTCAAACTCTATGCATGTATAGGCATATATTCACCTGGAACAGATATAGTTATTCAAGTTGAAGGTTACGAAGATTATACCTTTCCAAGTGTGACAAGTAATGTGGGACCCGTGGATGTTGATCTAACTCCTAAGGAAACTACATCACCTTCCGCCATCGTACTCTACCCGAACGGCGGGGAATCCATACCAGTTGGAACGCAGGTGCAGGTAAGTGCACATGCGACTGATGATAATGCAGTAACGAGTGTAACCTTCTATTATACGGCGGATAGTGGCTCAAACTGGAATGAAATAGGAGCAGGAACAAAAGTTTCAGGATCAGATAATGATGGGATATGGAATAAATCATGGAACACTAATGGTTGAGTTTGGAATAAAGGTAGGACACTCAGCCATACCCTACACATATTAGATTATAATTAATAATA
>QBUN01000245.1 GCA_013180565.1 Candidatus Methanophaga sp. GoMg3.2
AAAGACGACATCTTTGATACCTCCTTTTATGAGGCTGTAACAGGGTAAATATGGGGCTAGTGACAAAAGAGAAATGGCTATGGTTAGTTCCACTAATCATAGTCATCCTATTATGGCAGTTTGTAGCAGTGTACGTGGTAAAAAACCCCTCAATCTTACCCAGCGTCACAGCCGTTATTTTTTCCTTTTATGAGCTCCGAAACTATATACTACCGGATATACTGGTCAGCCTACTTCACTTTGCTATTGGTATGGTCTTAGCATTTGCCGTGGCACTTCCTCTGGCTATTGCTATGGGCTGGTATGATACTATATTCAAAGCGGTAGATCCAATTATAGAGCTAATAAGACCCATCCCCCCGCTCGCATGGGTACCACTTGCAATTGCATGGTTCCATCTAACGCACTATGCAGCAGGCTTTATCATATTTATAGGCGCTTTTTTTCCAATCTTAATTGCCAGTTATACGGGATTTAGGGATGTGCCCAAGGTATTGGTGGAGACGGGCAAAGTGTTAGGATGCATAGGGAATAGAAAGTTGATAAGATATGTTGCTATACCTTATGCGCTTCCTTCTATTGCTACTGGCACTCGGGTTGGAATGGGCGTTGCTTGGATGTGCGTTGTAGCGGCTGAGATGTTCTCGGTTAGCAATTATGGACTTGGCTTCCGTCTATTCACGAGATTTTTCCCTTTGCATCAGATGGACTACGTGGTAGCGTACATGCTTATTTTGGGGCTGGTAGCACTCTGCATAGACCGTGCATTCAGACATTTCGTTGAGGGGAAACTATTTAAGTGGAAAAAAGGGATAGTAAAGTGAAGTGATATGATATGAACCACAAACTCGAACTTCAGCACATAACGAAGACGTTTAGCACAGCAGAAGGCGAGATGTCCGCCCTGGGCGGAATAAACTTAGAAGTCAAGCCGGCCGAGTTTTTGTGTATTATCGGTCCTTCAGGCTGTGGCAAAACGACATTGCTACGAATGGTAGCGGGTTTAGAGCACCCAACCAGTGGCAAGATCATCTTAGATGGAAAAGAGGTGAAATGCGCATCGCCCGATAGGGGAATGGTATTCCAGGAATTCTCGTTATTCCCGTGGAGGACGATTTTGAAGAATGTGGAATTCGGACTGGAAATAGGGGGGATGAAGGATAAGGAAAGGCAAGCGATTGCAGAAAAATATATCGCGCTCGTAGGTCTACAAGGTTTTGAAAACCATTACCCGTATGAACTTTCAGGCGGAATGAAGCAGCGGGTAGCGATTGCAAGAGCTCTTGCGACTGAGCCTTCTATTTTATTGATGGATGAGCCTTTTGGCTCGGTAGATGCGCAGACGAGAAATATACTTCAGGAAGAGCTGCTGGAGATTTGGAAGAGGACAAAAAAAACCGTCTTGTTCGTGACTCATAGCGTTGATGAGGCGGTATATCTCGCAGATAGAGTTGCAGTGATGTCCGCGAGACCAGCATGCCTTGTTAAGTGCCTTGCCGTTGATATACCAAGACCGAGGAAGCGAACAAGCGCAGAAGCAAATGAATTCAGGGCGAAGTTGCTCATGTGGCTCAGTTTAGAACGCTCAAAGGCATGTGTTACGGTTTGATTTGACGATAAAAAAAATCTTTGTATCTTACTCTGACTGCGATAGGCTCACTCCAAGGATATAGAAGTCTTCTTCTTCTCGCCCTTATCCTTTTTTATCGTCACACAGAGAACACCGTTTTTATACGTTGCCTTTGCGGTTGCGGGCGTCACAGGCATATCAAACGGTATCTCTTTAGAGAACCTTTGCCCGTCTCCGGTTTTTATATCCAGTGACTCTTCCGTTACATCCAACTTTATATCGCTCTTCTCAACATCGGGCAATTCCACTACGACTTCGTAGGTGTCTTTATAGTCAATCACATCTACTAAAGGTTCACACTTTGGGGCAGGTGCTATCCTCTCGTCCGAAGGTTTTATATTCCCAAACTCTTTTATCTCTGGCTCCTTCCCCGGCTCCTTCGTATATGATAGCCCGTAAATGAAAGGACCATATATTCTTGCTTTGCCTTCTGGTGTCTCCTCTTCGGTTACAAAATCCCTGAGTGCCTCCGGCATTTCCTCTTCTAGCCGCGTCAGCATCTCCTCGACCGGCAATGGCTCTCGCTTCATCTCTTCTGTCATCCGTTCCATGTACCCTTCTAACAGCTCAAATATAGAAGGCTTCTTCCCCTTTTCCATGATTTAATCTTTCTACTCCGTATAGATAAAACTACATATCCACAAAATTCTTTATCAATTTCAGCCCATCCTCTGTCAATATAGATTCAGGATGGAACTGTACGCCGAAGATGTTCTTGTCTTTATGTCGGATTGCCATTATCTCATTGTCGTCTAAACTTCTCGCTGTTACTTCTAAACGCCCGTTTACATCGTCAATTACTAAGGAGTGGTATCGCACGACCGAGAGCGGATTCTTCAGTCCTTTCAGCACGTTTGCACCATTATGCTTCACTAAACTCACCTTTCCATGTCTTAGCACTCTTGCATTCCTCACCCTTGCGCCAAAGACATAACCTATGCATTGATGCCCCAAACAAACGCCCAATATCTTCTTGTCATCGTTGCCAAACTTCCTTATCAGTTCATTTGTGACACCAGCATCTCTTGGCGTCTTCGGACCAGGCGAAATTATTATATGCTCTATCTCCTCTGTTTTAACAATTTTCGCAATATAACCAAGATCCACATTATTCTGCACCACTATCGGTTTAGCACCCAGTATCCCAACGTATTGCACTATGTTATATACAAATGAATCGATATTATCCACAATCAGGACATTCATCCTTTGCACGCACCTCCGGAGATGCACTCTAATAACGCCGCACACTTACTCAGAGTCTCTTTATACTCGCGTTTTGGATCAGAATCAGCAACAATACCCGCTCCTGCTTGTATATATACTTTGCCATGCTCAAATACCGCAGTTCTTATTGTTATTGCGGTATCAATTGAACGATTAAAGGAGAAATATCCGACACATCCTGCGTATACTCCTCTTCTTGTCGGCTCTAATTCATCTATTATCTCCATAGCACGCACTTTCGGTGCGCCCGATACAGTACCAGCAGGGAACGTCGCTTCTAACGCATCAAACTCGTCTTTATCCGTTTTCAACTCGCCTACCACGTCCGTCACTATATGTTGCACATGCGAATATTTCTCGGGATACATGAATCGTGTCGCTTTCACGGTGCCAAACTCGGACACTTTTCCGATGTCGTTTCTTGATAAATCAACAAGCATCAAATGCTCTGCACGCTCCTTTTCATCGTTAAGCATCTCCACCTCCAAACGCTTATCTTCTTCTTCGTTAATGCCACGCCGTCTTGTACCTGCTATAGGGCAACTCTCCACTTTCCTACTTCCTTTGCCTACTTGGGGCAATCCAGCGACCCGAACCAGCATCTCAGGACTTGCTCCCACTATCTTCCGTTCACCGAAATCAAGTAGATACATGTATGGTGACGGATTCACTTCGCTTAATATTTTGTAAAACGGGAAATGCCCTTCAGGTGCAAAATCGGCTTCCAGTCGCTGTGAAAGCACCACCTGAAATATATCACCAGCACGAATGTATTCCTTCGCAACTCTTACACTTCGCTCATAATCCGCTTTTTCCATGTTTGACCGGAAATCGCCGACTATCGAAATCGGAGCAAAATTATCGGGTACTTCTCTCTCTCTCAGTAATTCCGCCACGTCCACACAATTCGCATCGGAATCCATGTCTTTGTTCGGAGTATCGCAAAATTCGTTAGATATAAGGAACGCTTTTTCCGCTCTATGGTCTACAATAACATTCTTGTTCGTGAGCAGGAATTCGCAATCCGGTTGCCCCAATGTGTCCAATGTACTTTCATCCAAATGCATAAAATATCGGATGAAATCGTACGAGAAGTAACCGACAAAACCACCGATAAAACGCTCCCTTTTTTGCATGTGATCTATCTTTAACTCGTTAAGGTACGCTTTTATCAAACTTAGCGGATTTATATCCTCTCCCGCCACATTATCCATCGCTTCCCCAATTACTGCATTGTACGACTTTGTGTTCAAAATGCCGTCCTTCACGGCGAATTTAAACGCGGGATCAAAACCTATAATAGAATACCGCGCCATCTTATCGTCGCCTTCTCGTGACTCCAGTAAGTATGCCTCGCCATCATCGCTTACCGCATCCTTCTTCAAAATATCATATAACAAGCAAGGGTTTACAAACGGGATTTCCTCACATGCCTGAATAACGAACATTGTACATCACATATGGATTGTATTGTATATATAAATACCTTAGGGGCCACCTTATAATTAAATCCATAACTTTATATATGTAGTACTTCTTCTAAATACGCATGGGAAAAAATAATTCCGATGAACTTTGGATAGGTTTTTTGGGTAGTCTTAATGAAGTGCAAGCACGACAGTTGGCAGGTATAAAGGCGTTAGAATTTGGTTGGGGCGGAATCTCGAAAGTTGGGAGACTTACAGGTAAAGATTATAAAACGATAAAAAAAGGGATAACTGAAGTTGAAAACGGGAAATTTTTGGATAAAAACGAAAAACTTCGTAAGAAAGGTGCTGGACGGAAAAAACTTACTGATAAAAATCCTCAAATCATAGAGGATATTGAAACTATAATGGGCGAAAATACGGCAGGAAACCCCATGAGTAATTTAAAATGGTCAAATAAATCCACATATGCTATTGCAAACGAATTGCGTTTGAGAGGGCATAAAATATCTGAAGATACCGTTGGTCATATACTAAAACAGGAAGATTATAGCCTACAAGCGAATAGGAAAACCATTGAAGGCCGTTCCCCTCCTGAAAGAGATGAACAATTCAAGTATATCAATGAGAAATCAAAAGAATTTGTGACCGCGGAGGAACCAGTCATCTCTGTTGATGCGAAGAAGAAAGAACCAGTCGGTAATTTTAAAAACAATGGCCAAACATGGAAGAAAAAAGGAGAAGCTGATGAAGTAGACGTCTACGAGTTCTTATCTTTAGCAGAGGGAAGAATAACTCCTTATGGGGCTTATGATCCCGCAA
>QBUN01000244.1 GCA_013180565.1 Candidatus Methanophaga sp. GoMg3.2
CCACATTTATGCCGGAATCTTTCAGACAGTTTGCCTGGGCATCCCCCTGTGCGCCGTATCCCATCACTGCTATTGTCTTGTCTCTTAAAATGCTATCATCTACATCCTCATCATGTAATATTTCCATGCTGTTATCACCCTAAATTTTTGTTTATATAATCCTATTCTTGTTATATATATTATTCTTTTTCTACTTCTTCTCCGTCTCCGACCCAGTCCCAATCGCCGTAATACCTGTTCTGAACAGTTGCTGCAGACCAAAATGTTTCATCAAATCCACAAACCGGTCTATCCTCTTAGGCGTTTCTGTAAGTTCCAGTGTTACCGAGTCCAGCGTAGCATCTACTATTTTGGCACTGTACGATTCCGCAAGCTGCATCACCTCAGAACGAGCTTTCGAATCCTTTACATGCACTTTCAGCAGACTCAAATCCCGGATAATTGGCTCCTCATCCATTAAATCCACCACTTTCACCACTTCTATTAGATTGCTAATCTGCTTCCGCACCTTCTCCAACTCACTCTCTGTGCCTTTTATCGCTACTGTCATCCGCGATAACCCGCCCTTCTCACATGGCGAGACCGTGAGAGATGTAATATTAATCCCTCGCATCGTGAACATGCCCGACATCCTCGTTAGCACTCCCGGATTGTCCTCAACCAAAAGTGAAATTATACGTGTTTGCATCTTTCCGTTCCTATCATTCCTATTACACCGCCACCAGGAGGGATCATGGGCAATATCTTGTCATCCTTACCTACAATCACATCAATTACTGATGGCTTTCCCGATTCAAATGCGTTATTCAAAGCGTCTTTCAAATCCTCTGGCTTTTCTACTCGCTCGCCATAACAGCCAAACGCTTCTGCAAGCTTAACAAAATCAGGTGTTAATCCCAACCCTGTATGGGCGTACTTCTTATCATAGAACAACTCCTGCCACTGCCTTACCATCCCTAAATACCTGTTGTCTAATATGCAGACCACAACAGGTATATCATTCTCAACGCAGGTCGCCAGGTCCTGGCAGGTCATTAGGAAACTCCCATCTCCTGCTATGTCCACTACTTTCTTATCTGGAGCCGCAACTTTCGCGCCTATCGCTGCCGGGAATCCAAATCCCATCGTTCCCAGCCCGCCGGACGATATAAACGTACGTGGCTCCCGCGTCATGTAATAATGCGCCGCGAACATCTGACACTGTCCCACTTCTGTTGTTACTATCGCATCGCCGTCCAGGATTAGGCTGATTTCTTTTATTACACTATCCGAGATTGATGTCCCTGCTCTATGTACATCATGTATGCATTCTTCACACGCCGAGTGCATCTCTTTTATCCTTTGTAGCCATACGCTCTTATCGCCCAATTTTTTCTTCTTCTCTAGCCACTTTATCATATCAGAAAGAGCAAGCTTCACGTCTCCTACTATTGGGATGTCCACCGGCATGTTCTTGTTTATCTCAGCCGCATCTATATCCACATGTATCACTGTGGCGTCCGGTGCGAACTGGTCTAATAGCCACCCAGTTAACCGGTCGCTGAATCGTGTTCCTAACGCAAGCAAAGCATCACATTCATTTATCGCCATGTTCGCACAGAGGTGCCCGTGCATCCCCGCCATGCCTAAACAGAATGGGTGATACTCGGAAATGGCTCCTTTGCCCATAAGCGTTGTGACTACACCGGTGCCAAGGAGTTCCACTAAATGGCGTAACTCTTCCGTAGCTTCTGCACTGATAATGCCTCCGCCTGCAAGTATAAGTGGGCGCTCGGCATTAGCCAGGACCTCCGCGGCCTTCTTCGTCTGTGCCTGATTAGGTTTTATGTTCGGCTTATAGCCTGCAAAAGTCTCTTTCGGATGCAAGTTTACTGTTGCTTTTCCGGCTAAGACGTCCTTTGGCAGGTCAATCAAAACAACCCCCTTCCTTCCGGTATTGGCAACATAGAATGCATTATGAATGACAGTGGGCAAATCTTTCGTGCTCTTTACGAGGAAATTATGCTTTGTGACGGGCATGGTGATAGTGAAGGTACTGGCTTCCTGGAATGCATTGGTGCCGATTGCAGAAGTTACCACCTGCCCGGTCAACGCTACTACAGGAGCCGAATCCATGTTTGCGTTCGCCAGACCGGTAACGAGATTCGTTGCCCCGGGACCCGAAGTGGCGATACATACACCCGTCTTCCCTGATACACGGGCATAGCCGTCAGCCGCATGCGCCGCACATTGCTCATGCCGCATCAATATGTGTCTTAGCGCATCATCCTTATACAGTGTATCGTACAGATCCAAAAGAACACCGCCTGGTATTCCAAAGGCTACCTCTGTGCCTTCGTACTTCAACTCCTCCACTACTATTTCTGCACCGCTTAACTTCTCTTTTGCCATTTCTTTTTCCCCTATATGCTCTTTTTACCTCTGATGGTGAATGTGGTATATGTTATCCTTTCTTTAATAGTTATAGTGTGCAAGATATTTAAACTATTTCTGTATCTGAGGTCTTTGAACTTTTTTGGTTTTGGGTCACTGTAGTTCCGGAATTCAGATACCAGCCATCAAGTGCCGCTGTTGGCGGAAGGACAACCACTATATTTAGCATAAAATCTACTGAGCCGTCAAACAACGTGGCGGATATAGAATGATTTCAAGATTTTATATCATCTTTGTCTGGTTATTTTTAGCGTAGCTATATTTCATAAAAATTAATAGGCTGTTACAGCTTACGCCCATAACATTCGTAACTATAAGCGGGATAGAGCCAATATGAATCCCGTATAGAATCCAGAGGAACATACCAGAACCCATAAAAGACATCAAATGATATGAGATGTCATCGAGTTTCTTTGTTTGATTTCCTTTCAATATCTGCGGGACATAACTGGATATGCAGAGTAAGCCGGCGATTAAGCCAAAAATTGTCCAGAACATAGTTAGATAATACACTAATTGTATTTGTATATCTAAATAAAAAACCACAAGATTTCACAAGATTAACACGAGAACTTGGGATTATTCAAGTGTAAAGTAGCTAATAGTGTACGGAAACTATGATACTATTATTCTTTTTCTCGTGGAAATCTGTGTAATCTTGTGGTGTGTAAAAAGTAGCTAAACAAATACCACAAATCACATAATAATATATATCTATCTACGACATCCTCAAAGGAAGAAGAAATATGCTGGCTCCTATTACCACCAACACAATAGCTAAAATCATTAGTATCTTTAATGCCGCAGCATCAGTGCCAAATATGATGGGTATCGGGCCGATCATAATAATGCCACCGCCTCTCACTTCGGGCTTTTCCACAGCCCCTGTCTTCCATGCTTGGTAAGCCATGCTGAATACCCCTGCGAGAATGACTGAAAATCCTATGAACACAAGCAAGAGACCCAGTGTTATTATCTTCATCTGCTTTTACTTTTGTATATAAAATATAACCGCCTTCTATTTGAGCAGACACAGATTTACACTGATTTTTTTGGGGGCTGGCTGGCATATTTTTAACGGCATTAATCTTTTCATCTGTGTTAATCTGCGTTAATCTGTGTCTATAATAATGTGTTTTTTCACCACACCTCTCGCTGCGAGCACGCCCGTAGCTGCTGCATTGACGATGTCTCTTGATAGTCCTGCACCGTCACCGGCGACAAAAAGGTTCTTCACCGATGTCTCCATGTTCTTATCCACTTTTATCCGCATCGCATAGAACTTTATCTCAGGCGCATATAATAGAGTTGAATCAGAAGCGACACCCGGTATTATCTCATTCAGCTTCTCCAAGCCTTCTATGATGTCCATCGTAATTCGATGTGGCAAAGCCATAGAAATATCGCCGGGCGTGACATCAGTAAGAGTATTTTGTACCAGGTTACGCTTTATCCCGCGCCATGTGGACCTTCGCCCCCGTCTCAAGTCGCCCATTCGCTGTACTATCGGCTTCCCACCCCCGATAGTAGTCGCCAACTTTGCAATTGAGCGTCCATATCGGGTAGTATTTTCAACCGGTTTTGTAAGCTCCACCCTCACGAGGAACGAGAAATTAGTGTTCTCCGATTTTTTTAGCCTCAATGAATGCCCATTTACACCTATAAAACCTTCATAGACCTCCTTGACTACAAATCCACGCTCATTTGTGCAGAACGTCCTTGCAAAATCGTCATACCGCTTTGTCATTATATGAAACTTCGGGTCTCGGTTTATCTTGGTCACGGGGTTCATGGTTATTGCTAACACTTCTACCCGTACGCCAACGTCTATACCTACATATTCCGCTTCTATCCCATGCTTTTTTATCATCTCCTCGACCCCGGCGGCACCCACTCTGCCAGGCGCGGAAATAGTGTAGCTACCTCGTATTTCATCGCCGTTAGCTGTTATTACACCTCGGCAAACCTTCCGCCCATTACCTCTTTCTTCTTCTATTATGAGGTCCGCAACATGCGTATTCAGCATAAATTCAATCCCGTGCTCCACCAAATGGTCTTTAAATGATTTTATCACTTCTTTCGTCTTATCAGAGCCTATGTGCCTCTGATTTATCTCTATGAAGCATGCACCAACCGAAGCAGCTCGCCGCTTTAACTCCTCTATATCTTCATCTGTGCCTTTATACAGCTCGTCCGGCATGCCATGCTCCAGAAACACACGGTCTACTTCGTTCACAAGCTCCCATGCGGTCTCATGATCGCATAATTCTGCAAGGTTGCCTCCTATATCTGGTCTAAGGTTTAACGTGCCATCCGAGAACGTCCCGGCACCGCCCACTCCGGACATTATGTTACATTGATCACATTGAAGACAAGTACCAAATTCTTCCATTGGGCAATTTCGCTCTTCTACGTCCTTGCCCTGATCTATCACCAGGACCGTCTGATCTATCCCCTTCTCTATTAGCTCGTTCGCTGCAAATAGGCCCGCAGGACCGGCACCTACAATTATCACATCGTAACAATCACGTTTCATCTTTCAATCAACTAATTGATTAGCGGGCCAGGAGGGATTTGAACCCCCGACGGACAGGTTAAGAGCCTGCTGCTCTACCTTTCTGAGCTACTGGCCCATCTCTTAACTTTACGTACAAGGTTACTTAA
>QBUN01000243.1 GCA_013180565.1 Candidatus Methanophaga sp. GoMg3.2
CGTATATTGTGTCGCGGTTTGCAATTTTCGTCTCAATTTCCTTACATCGTCACGATAAATAAGTATCTCGTCACAGCCCACCCACAAATCTTCTTTTCCTAATATCCGTCTCACTATTTCACTATCCTGCTTTCCACGCACCTTCGCGATACCTCTACCATAGTCGGGCGTCGATTCTATGTATATTGGCAGTGGTAATTTAGCATAATCCTCTTTCGGGATCAGTTTCGCGATGAACTCCAGTTCTTCGCGTTTTATTCGATAAACGCTCTTATCTCTTCCCTGCACACTTGGTTTAGCCTCCTTTAGCAATGTTAAAAGCGTCTTTCTTTCAACGGGCAAATGCTTGTTTAGCGTTTGAACCATCTTCACGATATTTTTGTCGTCAAATCCTGCCATTACTATCACCTCTTATTACACAAAGGGAGGGTAACCTTTATATAGAACTAAAAATATACTTACTGCTAGTGATATAGAAATAATGGCACAATTAGGTGGAACCCCAGTATTAATATTGAAGGAAGGTAGTGAACGAACAAGAGGTAGGGACGCACAGAGCAGGAACATACTTGCAGCGAAGACTATTGCTGCCGCAGTTAAGTCCACTCTCGGTCCAAAAGGGATGGACAAAATGTTAGTGGATTCGATGGGCGATGTTGTCATAACGAACGATGGGGCAACGATATTAAGGGAGATGGATATCGAGCACCCAGCGGCGAAGATGATGGCTGAGATAGCGAAGACACAAGACGAAGAGGTTGGAGATGGTACAACGAGTGCAGTCGTTATTGCAGGCGAGTTGCTGAAGAAAGCGGAAGATCTTCTAGACCAGGAAGTGCATCCAACATTGATTGCAACCGGGTATAGATTAGCAGCAGAGAAAGCGTACGAGATCTTAGATGGATTAGCATACGACATCACCCCAAAGGATACAGAGTTGCTGGGGAAGATAGCAGCGACTTCTATGACCGGAAAAGGTGCTGAGGTTGCAAGGGATATGCTGGTCGACCTTACAGTGAATGCAGTGAAAACGATAACGGAAAAAGGCGTGCATGAGATAGATATAGACCACATAAAGTTGGAGAAGAAGGTAGGTGGCAGCGTTGAAGATACAGAGTTGATAAGTGGTATGGTAATAGACAAGGAGCGTGTGCATCCGGGTATGCCGAAGAAGATTGAGAATGCAAAGATAGCACTGATAAATTCGGCTTTGGAGATAGAGAAGACCGAAGTGGATGCTAAAATAGAGATTACCGCACCTGATCAGCTAAAAGCGTTCCTGGACGAAGAGGAGAAGATGCTGAAGGATATGGTGGACAAGGTAACAGCGAGTGGCGCAAATGTACTTTTCTGTCAGAAGGGAATAGACGACCTGGCACAGCACTATTTGGCAAAGGCCGCTGTAATGGCAGTTAGAAGAGTAAAAGAGAGCGATATGAAGAAGTTGGCTAGTGCAACAGGTGGGAAGATATTGACGACGTTAGAGGAAGTTAGACCAGACGATCTTGGAAAAGCCGGACTAGTTGATGAACGAAAGATAAGCGGTGAAGAGATGATATTCGTGGAAAAATGCCTGAATCCTAAAGCTGTGTCCATACTGCTGCGAGGCGGAACAGAGCATGTAGTGGACGAGTTAGAGCGCGGTATGCACGATGGACTGAGAGTAGTAGCATGCGCACTGGAAGATGGCAAGTATGTAGCCGGAGGCGGGTCTGCAGAGATAGAACTGGCACTTAAGCTGCGTGAATATGCTGCAAGTGTAGGTGGCAGAGAACAACTGGCGATACAGGCGTTTGCCGATGCGCTTGAGGTCATTCCAAGGGCGCTTGCTGAGAATGCGGGCTTAGATCCCATAGATATGCTCGTGGCACTTAGATCAGCACACGAGAAGGGGGAGAAAACTGCCGGCTTAGACGTGTTCAAAGGCGAGCCAACGGACATGAAAAAAGCGGGTGTTATCGAGCCTTTACGGGTGAAGACACAGGCTATTAGCTCTGGAACGGAATCAGCAACGATGATTTTGCGTATAGACGATGTAATAGCGTCGAGTGCGACTGCGATGCCTCCAGGTGGCGGCGGTATGCCTCCAGGTGGCGGTATGCCTCCAGGAATGGAAGGGGAATATTAATTTTTCCCTCTTTATTTTTTATTTTTATGATTCTAAATAAATAAAGGAAGGTAGAGTGAAAAATGGGGCGAATAATAGGTATTGATCTCGGAACGACAAACTCAGAAGCGGCTTTTGTTGATGAAAGTGGTGATGCGAAGATAATCCCAAGTGCGGAAGGAAGCGCATACGGCGGGAAGATGTTTCCGTCGGTGGTTGCATTCACAAAGGATGGCCAGCGGTTAGTAGGCGTAGCAGCAAAGAGGCAGGCGGTGGTTAATCCTGAAGGTACTGTAAGAGAAGCGAAGAGGCGGATGGGGAGTCCCGAGAAGATATATGTGAAGACCGTAGACAAGAATTTTACACCGCAAGAGATCTCCTCCATGATATTGCAGAAGATAAAAGCGGATGCCGAGGCGTATTTAGGTGAGGCTGTGGATGCGGCTGTTATCACTGTGCCGGCCTATTTTAATGACAATCAAAGACAGGCGACCAAGGATGCCGGTGAGATCGCAGGTTTTGAGGTAAAACGGATAATAAACGAGCCTACTGCGGCGGCAATGGCTTATGGACTTGGAAAAGGTGGAGAATATAAGGTTGCCGTTCTCGACTTTGGTGGCGGTACTTTTGACGTTACTATTATGGACGTAGGCGAAGGTGTATTTGAGGTCCTTTCTACAAGCGGTGATACTCATCTGGGTGGAACTGATATGGACACGGCCGTAATAGATTGGCTCATAAAGGGATTTAAAGATAAAGAAGGGGTGGATTTGAGTGACGACCTTACGGCGACACAGCGAATACGAGACGAAGCGGAACGAGCGAAGATAGAACTCAGTTCATCTGTTTCTACTACTATTAATTTGCCTTTCATTGCCGTTGTGGGTGGCGAGCCGAAGCATCTTGAGGTGACGCTCACGAGGGCTAAATTAGAAGAACTTGCAGAGCCGACACTGAAAAGACTCGATCAGCCAATAAGAAACGCGTTAGGAGATGCAAAGCTCTCGCCTGGTGTCATAGATAAGATAATCCTTATCGGCGGACCCACGAGGATGCCGATAGTGAAAGAGCGATTTGAACGGATACTGGGTAAAAAAACGGAAGGCGGTGTTGACCCCATGCAATCGGTCGCCAGGGGTGCTGCGGTACAGGCAGGTATCCTTAGCGGAGAGGTAAAGGAAGAGATAGTTCTGCTTGATGTTACGCCCCTTACGCTTAGTATTGAGACCCTGGGTGGTGTTGCAACTACATTGATAGAGAGAAACACAACGATACCAACGAAGAAATCGCAGGTATTCACGACTGCCGCAGAGAATCAGACGAGCGTGGAGATTCATGTCTCGCAGGGCGAGCGGCCGATGGCTGTAGATAACACCTCGCTAGGTAGATTCCATTTAGATGGTATCCCACCGGCACCACGTGGTATTCCTCAGATCGAGGTCACATTTGATATTGATACAAACGGGATTTTGAACGTCATGGCAAAGGACATGGGTACGGGAAAAGAAGCATCTATACGTATAACCGCGTCAACAAAACTCGCCAACGATGATATAGACCGGATGGTGAAAGAGAGTGAGAAATACAGCGAAGAGGATAAAAAGCGGAAGGAAGAGGTGGAACTCGTAAATCAAGCGGATTCGCTCGTTTACACCTCGGAGAAGACGATAAGTGAGCTTGGCGACAAGATAAGTAAAGAGCAGAAAGAGAATGTAGAGCGTGCTAAGGACAAGCTGAAAGAGTCGCTAAAGGCAAAGGACATGGCAAAGATAAAAACTGATTTGGATGAGTTGACGAAAGCACTGCACGAGGTTTCTGCTGTGATCTATCAGGAGGCGCAGAAGATGGCTGCAGAGGAAGCGGCTAAGCAAGCGGGAGAAGAGAAAGGGAAAGGAGAGAAGAAGGGAGAGGGCGAAGGCGATTACGTTGATGTCGATTATGATGTGACGGGAGAGGGAGAGAAGAAGTGATCCTCTCTCTTCTCCTAAAGAACTTGCACACACAATGCAATGAGGAGAGGGAAATCATAAATCCTAAGCTCTAAACAATTTCAAAATCCAAAAACCTGATATTGACCATTTACGTCAGCCAAGCGTATCAAGGTCAAATCTCATACCATCTCTCGCTGCTATTACTTCCACACCCGTCTCTTCGCTCAACTGCTTCGCTATTGCCCATGGCTTATTTCTCAACATGGTCATCCCGAAATGCGTAAGTATCGCGACTTTTGGTCTCCTTGCTTCTATAATCTTTTTCGCATCTTCCACGCATAGATGGTCCACTCCCTCTCGCCTTTGATACATCACTACGTTCAGCACGAGCACTTTACCACCGTAATAATTCTCTAAACCATCGAAATAGCGTGTATCCGCAATAAAGGACACTTTAGTCTCTTCTTCGTCTTTTAGCCCTATGTTCAACCCATACGTTTCCACACCATGCACGTGCCTTTTAGGTGTATTTATCATGATTTCACCAACGGTATATGTACCACCTTCCTTTAGCACTTCTATCCGTTCTAAAAGCCCTTTATAATGGTTCAAGACAACCGCATCGCCTTCGTCTGTTAGGGCATCGTTTGGACAGAGGAGCACCCCTCTGTGCTTGAAGCCGCCCTTTGTCAGCGCTTCTATCATCACGTTTACGTCATTGGAATGGTCTAAATGCTTATGCGTCAGGACAATAGCATGCAGCTTAGCTGGGTTGAGCTTCGGCTTACATGATGCAAACCTTACCAATGTGCCAGGACCCGGATCTATAAGGATATTTGTGCCGCGTAAGCTAAGAACAGTGCCAGCAGAAGATCGAAATTGTGTTATCATTACGAATCGCGCACCCGCAGTGCCTAAAAACATTATTTCATCCTTTTCTTCGCCTGTCATTTCGATTTTTGTTTTCTTATTGTATATAAAGTATAACTTCTACCTATAAATTTAATTTAGGACGCAGATTTAC
>QBUN01000409.1 GCA_013180565.1 Candidatus Methanophaga sp. GoMg3.2
TCTTTTGGTAAAGCTTTTCTTTTTAAGAAAAGGTTTGTGGAAATCTGTGTAATCTTGTGGTTATAAAAAGGAGCTAAACAAAAACAAGAAAGTTTTTTATATTGAATAAGGATAAGTATTAAGTAATGTTCTTTTTGGAGATGTGTTAAAAGATGACAAAAACAATAGGTATAGATGTAGGAACAAGCAATTCCGCTGCGGCTGCAATGATCGGAGGAAAAGCCACGATAATCCCGAGCGCAGAGGGGACGAGCCTAGGCGGTAAGGCATTTCCTTCTTATGTAGCATTCACGAAAGATGGGCAAATGCTGGTTGGAGAACCCGCGAAGCGGCAGGCAGTGTCCAATCCGGACGGAACGGTGATGTCCATCAAGCGGAAGATGGGTACTGACTACCGGGCGAAGGTTCATGGCAAGGAATACACGCCACAGCAAATAACTGCGTTCATCCTACAAAAGATAAAACGAGATGCGGAAGCATTCTTGGGCGATAAAGTAGATAAGGCGGTCTTGACAGTGCCAGCATACTTCAATGACAACCAGCGTACGGCAACGAAGGATGCAGGTGCGATAGCAGGGTTGGAAGTTGTCAGAATAATAAACGAACCCACAGCCGCGGCACTCGCTTATGGCATTGATAAAACAGAGAAAGAGCAGAAGATACTGGTATTCGATTTCGGCGGTGGTACACTAGACGTAACGATAATGGAGTTCAGCGAGGGTGTATTCGAGGTCATATCAACGAGTGGCGACACTGAATTGGGTGGGACAGACATGGATAGTGCAATCGTGGATTACGTCGCGGAAGAGTTCAAGACACAATCGGGAATAGATGTGCGGAATGATAGTATGGCATTGCAACGGCTCCGGGAGGCGAGCGAAAAGGCGAAGATAGAGCTCTCTAATGTGCTTGAGACCGATATAAACCTGCCTTTCATCACCGCAGATGCTTCGGGCCCGAAACATCTCGTCATGAAACTCTCGCGTGCGAAAATAGAGGAACTCGTGCGATCGATCGTGGACAAATGCAAAACTTCAATAGATCTGGCATTAAAGGATGCTAAGCTCTCTTCCAGTGGTATTAACAAAATCATATTTGTTGGCGGGCCGACTCGGATGCCAATAGTGCAGAAATTCGTTGAGGATTTCGTGGGCTCGAAAGGCGAGCGTGGCGTTGATCCTATGGAATGCGTGGCTATGGGTGCGGCTATACAGGCAGGTGTGCTAACAGGCGAAGTAAAGGATGTCCTGCTGCTGGATGTTACTCCGCTATCGCTTGGTATTGAGACTTTAGGTGGCGTATTCACGAAATTAATAGAACGGAACACTACGATACCCACGAAGAAAGGAGAAACATTCTCTACTGCTGCTGATAACCAGACGAGTGTTGAGATCAATGTCTTGCAGGGCGAGCGCGAATTTGCACGTGATAATACTTCCCTGGGGCGGTTCCATCTGATGGATATTCCACCATCGCCAAGAGGTGTGCCTCAAATTGATGTTACCTTCGATATTGATGCCAATGGCATATTGAGTGTCACCGCCAAGGATCTGGGCACAGGAAAGCAGCAGGCAATTACAATCACCGCTTCGACCAAATTAGCTCAAAGCGAGATAGACCGGATGGTTAACGAGGCAACGCGATTTGAAGAGGAAGATAAACGGCGTCGCGAAGCTGTGGAAACTAAGAACCAGGCAGAGAGCCTTATATATACCACTGAAAAGTCTCTCACGGATCTGGGCGATAAGGTCTCAAGTGACGAGCGGACACGAATAAATGCTATTGTCGAACGACTCAAGGAGACGATAAAGAGCGATGATGTTCACAAGGTGAAGGCGGAGATGGAAGAATTGACACGTGCATTCCACGAAATTTCGACTCGCGCATATCAACAAGCCGGAGGTGCACAACAGCAGCAACAGCAGGCAGGTGGTCCAAAAGAAGGTGAAACGGGCACAGCAGATGCAGAATACAAGGTGGTGGATGATGAGGAATAATGAAAAAATCATAGTTGTATAATATATGCCAAAGAAAGATTATTACGAGATACTCGGTGTTAGCAGAGACGCTACAGATAAAGCGATAAAAAAAGCATATCGGAAGCTGGCGAAGCAATACCATCCGGACACATACCAGGGGGACAAGAAAGAAGCAGAAGATAAGTTCAAAGAGATTTCTGAGGCTTATGAGGTGCTGATTGACAGGGATAAACGTACGAAGTATGACCAGATCGGGTCACGGGTTGCGGATGACGCTTTTGGGCCCGGAGGTTTCGATTGGTCTCACTTCACGCACTCGCGGGATGTAGAGGACATCTTTGGTAGTGCCATATTTGATTCGTTCTTCAGGTCTCCATCTAGTCCCGGATTTGAGGGTAGTGGCGGCATATTTGACACTCTCTATGGCGGTGGGGAAGGGATAGAAAGAGCAGCTCGGGGTGCTGATGTTCGGTTACGGTTGGACATCACACTCGAAGAGGCTGCTCGAGGCATAGCGAAGAGGATAGAAGTTCCGATGTCTCGACCATGCAAAGCTTGTGGTGGTTCCGGAACACGTTCTGGTAAAGCTACTGTGTGTCCCCAGTGTAGGGGTACCGGTCAGATACGAAACGTTCAGAGCAGAGGCGGTACCCGTGTGATAACCGCTGCCGTCTGTCCACAGTGTAAAGGCACTGGGAGAGCCACCTACGACCTCTGCGAGGCATGCGGCGGTGCCGGTATGGTATCAAAGCGGACAAAGATAGAGCTTAAAATCAAGGCAGGTGTAGCTACAGGCTATGAGATAACGGTACCCAGAGCAGGAAGACCTCCTGAGTCACAACTTGGCGGGGAACCGGGCAACCTATATGTGGTCTTAAACGTTTTACCGCATCCGATATTTAAGCGGCAAGGCGATGACCTCTATATAAAAACCCCTATTAGTTTTACTCAAGCTGCCTTAGGTGATGATGTTATGATCACGACACTAGATGGCAAGCATGTAAAGCTAAAAATACCGAGGGAAACGCAGACAAACACCAAACTTCGCTTGCGTGCGTTGGGAATGCCGAAACTCGATGCTCTGGCTCATGGCGATCTCTATGTGGAGGTAGTTGTACAAACGCCGAGGAATCTTACTGATAAGCAGAAGGAACAGTTACAGCAGGTGTTTGCTGGTACTTAAAACCACGAGATTTCACAAGATTAACACAAGAACTTCCACCAATTCAATTTAGGACACAGATTCACACCGATTTGATTTCATCTGCATTAATCTACTTTTACCACTGCAAAATTTCTTTTAGCTGTTCGAGCTACCATTACATAAGTATTTATGTAAGAAAAACTATATATAATTATGGATGAGCGAATAAGAAAATGTCGGGAATGCGGGTCTAAAAGCATAGTGACCGATCCTAAACACGCGGAACTATACTGCGCGGATTGTGGTATGGTAATAGCGGAGAATATCGTGGATCTTGGACCCGAATGGCGTTCGTATGACGCAGAGCAAGCTTCTAAAAGGGTGAGAACAGGACCACCCATGAGTTATAGAGTGCATAATAAAGGGTTGAGTACGCCTACGCCCGGATCACTCACTCGCTCAAAGAGATTGCGAGGGGTAATAGCAATGGACAGTAATGAAAAGACCCTTTCCTTCGCTCTCGGTGAGATAGATAGAATGGCTTGTGCTCTTAATCTACCGGGCGATCTCCGGGAGACAACGTCATTGTTATACCGAAAAGCGGCGAAGCGGAGTTTGATTAAAGGACGAAGTATAGAAGAGTTGGCTTCGGCGATGCTTTACATTACTTGCAGGCAGTATGGGATACCACGAACATTGAAAGAGATTGCGGCGGTATCAAGAATGCCGTTGAAGAAAATAAGGCGAGCGTATATATTCCTATTGCGTAAGTTGGAAATAAAGCTTGCTCCGGCTGATCCCGTGTGCTACATCCCTCGTTTCTGCTCCGAGCTGGGATTGAGTGATGTTATAAGAGAAAGAGCAATAAAGATAGTATCCGAGGATAAGGAAACGATAGCAGCAAAAGGGTGGACACCCACAGGAACAGCCGCTGCTGCTATATACCTTGCATCTCTTTTAAGTGGTGAGTCGGTGGAGGAAAAAGATATGGCAAAGGTTGCGGGGACAACTCCTGTTACTATCCAAAATAGGTATAAGGAGTTGGCCAAGAAATCGAAGTTAAATACCCTTTCTTCGCATGCTCTTCAAAAGGGTGAATCTTTTGTGGCTGCAACT
The DNA here is from genome assembly GCA_013180565.1 of Candidatus Methanophaga sp. GoMg3.2. The sequence continues at coordinate 4,240 of QBUN01000409.1, forward strand.
GTGTGAAAATGGGATAGGACTAGCTCTAAAAAAAAATCGTATTTGTTTAGCAAACCACAAGATTACACAGATTTTCACGAGAAAATAATAATAGTAATCAGGTTTTAATAAACTATTGGCTATCCCATCCCTATTAACCCTAATTTCTTGTGTTAATCTTGTGGAATCTCGTGGTTTTTAAGATTAGCTATACAAATACAAATTTTAAAAGTTTTTGAAAGAAAGGTTTTTACATAGCGATACTACATAAATAATGAGGTAATAGTTAGAATGCTGGAAGAAGTAGAAGGCGTAATAGAAAAAGATATTCGACCGCTTTTAGAGATGCAAGGAGGAAGTATAGAACTGGAGGGTGTGGACGACGACGGCGTGGTGAAGGTGCGGTTGACAGGCGCATGTGCAGGCTGCCCAATGAGCCAATTTACACTGGTGAACTTCGTTGAGGCGACACTGAAGGATAAGGTTCCTGGGGTAAAGCAAGTAGTCGCAACAGATGACGCCAAGGCAAGATTTGAAGAGTTATTGCGACGGTGATAAAAAATATGTGAGAGGATTAATAATAATCCTCTACTTCAAGTTTCCAGCTATTACTAGATGCTATAACCTCTATGTAGTAGTCGGCATTCCCTTCATCAATGTATTCTGTACCATTGCAACATTCAAAAGAGCACTGCCACGAGCTAACAGAAACTATCGATTCGTTTTCCGGGTAAACATGTACGTTAAAGATAGAATGATCTGTTCTTCCTTTTACCGGGTTCACAGTGTAGTTAATACGCCATATATCCCCTTTGATGGTGAATGGCTCACCTCTCTTATGGTCGCGGTCCGTGAACGTAATTACGGAATGCCATGTCTTTGTTTCTGCTGTTGGCGTTGGCGTCAGTGTTGGTGTTGGACTTAGACCTGTTTTCTCTTCTATTCCGGCGATAATACCTGTTGCGATATTAACATATACATCTAGCAGCCTGTCTGAAGAAGTCCATTGGACCATCCAGGTATTTTCCCCCTTGTAACCTTTGAAGTTATAGACTTGAACAGTTGTCATGTTTGTTGCGTTCAAGAAATCAGTAACGGTTGTATTTTCTATTGAAATGTCAATTGCATCGCATGGACTTAATTTGTATCCCTCTTCGTTACTAACTGCATTTACTGTAATAAGAGCAGTTATCACTGCGATGATAGCTAAAATTGCTACAATTTGTTTTTTCATTTTTTCTTTTATCACCTCCTGTTGTCATACCTATTGGTAGGGCGGGGATAAAAGCTTTTCGATATATGTACGTTTCTTATCTATTTGGGGCACATACAAACATCTTAAAACCTGTTAGTTACTTCCCTATTTCACTTCATTAGAAGCCACCTTTGAAAGTGCTCTATTTTATGGTTTCTGTCATCTCATCGGTTGAATATTGAATAGATCACAGCGCCTCACCTATCCTTTGCTGCACCCTTATATTTTTAAGCCACACTTCCGCAAACATTGTCATATCTGCCTGCTCCGTCTCGTCAATGCTTACCGCTTTCCCGTCCTCTATCAACACACCGACACTATGACTATTTACCGCATCCTGCCATATCTCTACCGGATAATATCCGCCGTCTTCCGCCTGTATGAATAGCATTTCGGGATCTCGCATAAGGTCGCCGTGCTGCTTGTAATAGTGCGCAAGTGAGAATATAGGGCCTAAATTGGCACAATCGAAAAAGTCAGTGATTTTTTAATTTTTCATTCAATTGTTCTGTGCATCAGATTTTCCATGGTTCCTTTTCCTTTGATTTTTTTACTTCTCCAAGTTCCTTCTGCTTCTAGAACATAATTTGTTATCTTTAGATTTTCTTTTCCATGTACCCCAGACCACGAAATTTTGGCAGTAGTTGTTACTTTGAGATCTAATAGAGGTTTACCTATTACATCTTTCCCTCCAGTTACCCTCCATTCAGTTGCAACTTTTGAAGGTATATTCTCGTCTTCACTATATTCAACTTCTTCTACTTGAAAATCCCCTCGTTGGAAGTGAAACCATTTTCCATCTAATACTAAAGCACCTTCTCCCCCTTCAATAATTACTTCTTCTTCTAGTTCCAAAGAATGGTAAAATATGTGAATTGCTCCATTGGGAAACTGAAGATTCAACCACCGCCAATCATAAATATTGAGAGTTGAAAATATACCAACTCCATGTTCAATTATACCTCTTGCATCTTCTAGTTTGATCACTTCTCCTCTAACTTCTATTTCTCCTTTAACCTTAAAAGCAAACATATCATAAAATTTCTGAGCTAAAGAAGGGGTAACTGCAAGTTTTCCATTATAATATACAAGAACGCTTTTGGGGTTTAAAGGCTCGTACTTTAATTTTGCAGAAATCCCAATTTTTTTATCAAGAAAATTGAATATATAACCTTCTTCCCAAGTTCCATCAATGAACATTTCTGCTGCTTCTTCAAATACTTCTTGATGATATCTCTCTTTAGTTTGATTCTTTAACATCCCTCTTGGATATGATTTTCCCCAGCGCTCAGATTTAAATTTCTCAGAGACTAGAAAGGAATCAATAATGGATATTCTAAGGTCTGGAGAGTCCACCCAGAAAAATCTAAAAACACTGTCAATTGCTTGTGGCAAAGTTTCACCTTCTGAATTAAACATTACATAAATCATCCCCTCTTCTATTGGACCAAAGTTTCCTTCAGATTTTGGAATAAGGGGTTCTTTAAGAAGGGGGGCATTATATACAAACTTTTCTATTCTTTTTTTGTTTGATCTTTTCAGCTTTATTAGCATCAAGATATTTTTCAAATAGAAACTTATTTTTGGATTAGGTAGGATTTCATCTTCTGGCATACTATCACATTTTATTAAAACACTATATTATATATTGAAAGAAGTATAATTTAACTGTTTTGTGGATAAGAAAATCTAAACTCATAACATAGATTTTAATAACACTCCTTCTTGTAGTGTCTTCCTTATGAGAAGGAGACCTTAAGGCAAGGCCAGCATTTGCGGATCTGGACGGCGATGGAGACCATGATCTGCTGATCGGTGAGTACGAGTACGAGGATGTTTCTTATGCATACGAGAACACTGCGCCACTCGGCTTTGAGTTATTGTGCGCTATTATTGGTGTGGTGGCTGCGGTGTGTTTGATTAGGCGAAGAAGGATAAGGTAAGGGATAGTTCTGAGTTCAAAAATGTGTATTATCCAGGAAATAGCACCTGCATTAATCGCAGGGGTTATTGTGTTTGTGGTGGATTGGAAAAGGTTGTTGAGAAGACCGAAAAGCTAACTTTTTAGTGATGGATTTGCTGCAAACTAAGAAAGCGTTTCAACCGTGTTCAACTTGTATAGTTATTAGAAACGGAACAATTTTTTAACTACCCATTGCCAATTTTTCTGGAGAGTCAGAAGGAGCTTTAGATGAAATTTTCCCATCGTAATAACCGACTGTTGCTTTAAGTTTCTCAGCATAGTTGTAGATGGCGCTTAATTTATCTATCGGCACCTTTTCTTCTTTTTTATTTTCATCAAAGAAGCTCACATATATCCGCTTAGGATTATTGAAATAGAACCTGCAAATCGGCTTAGTAGCTTTACCATCAAACAGAACGTTACAATAGTGTTTCCAATCTTTCAAAACAACCCTCTCAGGATTAATAGTTTCACACAATATCGCTCGGACAATGTGAAAACCTTCTATCTCTTCTTCTGTTGTGACAATCCCATCATTTTCCACTACATCGCTCTCAGGCTCTGGAGTAGTGTCTCCGTTGTTCTCACCATCATGTTTTAATGCCTTTTCCAATCTATCACTGATCTCATCATTGATGAACTCTTTAAACGCATGATGAACAATACCAGTAAACTTTTCCCGGGCAGTTTTTCTTATCATGCCTACGTAAACCTGCTTTGTGAAGAATTTAACAAATGCTTCTGAGGGCGAATCCAGTTCTTCTCCAAGAATTCTCTTTATTTCTTTCGTATATTTTAGCTCGCTTGCGGCTGAGACTATTTCATCGGTCTTAAAGGATTCCTTTCTAAAGCGTTTCAATTCTTCCACCAGAGGCTCCTTTAGGTTAAGCATATCAAGCTCAAGAAAAGGCTTTGCATCCATTGTGTTCGCTTTTTCAAGGTCACTATAAAATTTATAAATAATTCCATTAGTAAGAACACCGACTTTTACTTCAGTAACAGAAAAATATCTATAAAGTTGGGACGCATGTGCCCGTCCAGATTAGTGTTCGCTGATTTACATTCAAACAGCATAATCGGCTTTTTATCTTTCATTATAGCATAATCTACTTTTTCACCTTTCTTTGTACCAACATCACAGGTGAACTCGGGCACAACTTCCTCAGGATTAAAAACATCGTATCCTAGAGCTTTTATGAATGGCATAACTCGGGCCGTCTTTGTCGCTTCTTCCGTTTCTAAACGCTCGGATCGTTTAGAAATACCACTAGATAATTCTTTTATTTGGTCTATTAAATCCATATCACATCACCGCCTACTATATCCCCTTGACAATAATACCTTTCCATTACATTACAATTATGGGTAATTCGTTCTTTATAAAGTTTATCTATTCCTTCTGGTAGAAAAATAGATTACCATCCTATCCCTGTTAAAGGTCCTAAACTGGCATTTGGTAGGTGTTAGGTTATATTTACCAGTTATCCCCTCCATAATTTATACTATCTACCTCCATATTCTCAGCATCATGTAAGCTATGAAGGTCATAGGTGTTTTTTGTGTATTGGTTATCATGTTTATCTTTGCCTGGAGCCATATATGAAAGCGGTTTTTCTGTATTTCCTGAAAAACCCCGTCCAAAAAAGGGTAGAGCAAAAAAATAAAAATGGAAGGTTAGTAGTAATCTTCCACTATAATTTCCCAATATTCGAGGGCGGTCGTGTCTATATCTAAGTAATACGAGCCAGGGCCTTTATATATGCAATAGGTATCCGCACCGTTCCCTGAGAAGCCATCCACCCATGTATAGAAGCTCAAGTCCTCCTTATATACAATGACTGAAATAGAGCTGTCGTCTTCATGCCCGACCGTTTGCCATACCATGCACCATATATCGCCTTTTATGCTAAATGTGGGTGTTTCTTTGTCGGATCTGTCTCGGAAAGTGGTCACTGAATGCCATGTCTTTGTTTCTGGTGTTGGCGTTGGTGTTACTGATGGTGTTGGTGTTGGACCCACTATCTCCACGCCTATTTCTACTGTGTCTATTAGCCTTCGTGTTGGTGTTGTCCAAAAGTTACACCCCGTAATCTCATTTGCTATGGTGTTCCACCCTATTGCATAATAATATACAGCGCGACCATTATCTTCTGTAGCAAGAGCAGCCGGAAGTCTTGATGGTTTTGGTGATAACGTGTCATAGATGCTATCTGCAGCTACTGTCCAATTGATAGCTAAGTTATAGACATACAACCCGTGATCTTCTGTCAAATTGGTTACTCCGATTGAATTGATCCACCCACATATTGTTTGGATCTCCCAATTAGGGTTGTCCATTGCCCACAGCATTACTTCGTCCGTTATGTCCGCTTTCGTATACCCCGCTGGTAATGGCGCTAACGTGTTTGCCATCTCAGCATCACTTAGCCTCCGCCAGCCATCACTCGTTACTCTCGTACCATCTCCGTAGTTCGCTACTACCCACGCCTTTAATGCTTCCGGCACCGTTATCTTTTCTATTCCTACTATATCACCTGTTGCCACAGTGACATATACATCCAGCAACCTGTTTGAAGAGAACCATTGGACCATCCAGGTATTCTCCCCCTTGTAGCCTTTGAAATTATAGACTTGAACAGTTGTCATGTTTGTTGCATTCAAGAAATCAGTAACGGTTGTATTTTCTAATGATATGTCAATTGCATTGCATGGTGTTACCTTATATCCCTCTTCGTTACTAACTGCACTTACTGTAATAAGAGCGGTTATCACTGCGATGATAGCTAAAATTGCTACGATTTGTCTTTTCATTTTTTCTTTTATCACCTCCTATTGTCATACCTATTGGTAGGGTGTGGATAAAAGCTTTTTGGTATGTGTAAACTATTTACTGGGGGTTCCCTTAGTCCTCTCTCTTTTGCTCAGTCAGGTCAAAAAACTTAATCGTTATCGGTTCGATGTGGTCGGTCTTCTTCTCATCCCGCGTATTCCAACATTATCGCGGGAATAATATTGTCCTTTAAGCTACCACAATGTTTCCTATCTCCATGAAGTCGTCACTGTCCGTGGCATAAATCATATCGCTTATTATCGCCGCAATTTGCTCTTGTGTCCTGCTTGAGACGTCTATTACACAGGGTTCCGGACCTTCTCCGTCCAGATCTAAGATGTTGTCAATATAGCGATACTCAGAATCGCCGTAAGCTTTGTCTCTTCCTGGGTTGAGCACGATTAGCGTGTAATTACCATAGTCTGCATCGCTATCGACTTTTATCTTTTTGTAATAGTTGTAGTCCGTGGAATCACAAAATGTAGGAACTGTATATATTGTAGTACCATACAAACCGTCCATCCCTGTACCAGTCCCTCCTTCTGGAGATATTAGCACTATCTCAACGTAGTCTGATGATGCGTTACCAAAAACCTCAAAACTATCGCCAGGAGTGACTGTCGTATTTGTGATTGTCGCATCTAAATGTGTTTTTAGCACTACTATCGCAGCCGATCCGTCTGCACTTCGTGTGGGAGGCTCTTTACCAGGTCTTTTAGTGCAATCTATCCATGCCTTTAGCATTACGGGTCCGGGTACGGTCATACCGACGTCAGTTGTTATTACCTCTTTGCTGAACGTGCCGTCAGCTTCTATCACAAGATTATGCAGCCTGGCATACAGAACGTCATCTATAAATACATCAACATAGGTGCCCGTATTAGCTATCCCCTTTATATCCAGCTTCTCGCCGATTACTACTGCTGATGGCAAATCAAACATCACTCCTTTCTCGGAAACTGTTATATCTACGGTGTCATAGTCGCCAGCACGTGGACCACTTTGAACGGTTACCTTTATTGTATAGGTGCCCGTATCGTTAAATTTAACTGCATACTTTCTGATACCGTCTGCATCAATTGTGTGGTTGAATTGGTTCGTAGTAGCCATTGGCGTGTCATCGATACCCGCTTTGAAAACCACATCAACGCTTAAAGGTGAAGCGGCAACATTTATTTCATCACCTGCTACACCGGTTACAATGAGTTTTATTGTGTCAAGTTCAACCGTAGAGGTCATATCAGCCTCAATTGCAATTTCTCCTTTTAGTACTACTAAAGGTCTTACAACGCTCTCGGCTTCCAATCCACATGCATTCACATCGTCTGTCTTTACCTGAAAGGTATAAGCACCAATAGTCCATCCTGCGGTCTCGAGGTTGTTGTCGCCATACTCATTATTCAACTCCGCAACGGTTATGTCTGTAAATTTCTGATCATTTACGTCGTCATATTTCATTTGCCCATCAGGACCTTTTATAACGAGATCAACTTGATCCTCAGGAAATAAGTTCATTCCACCGGTATCTATTGTAAGTTTTGTTCCCACAGCGAGAGACGCAACCTTCGTTGTCCCTACTTTGAGCTCCAATGGCATATCCGGCTCTTTGACTGAAAGCTGGGCTTGGTCGGCAGTATTATAGGCTACATAATATGCACCTGACTTTGGCCAATTTACGTTGTAAATGCGGTTATTAGCATCAGCCTGATACACGTTCTCTATATCACGACTTACGAACCTGGCTATTGTCACTGTCCCGGAGAACCCCTGAAATTCCAAATTCTGTCCGACCAGCACTCTTTCTATCGTGTTTGGTTTGATAATGTTGAAGTTCTCTCTATCACTACTGGCACCTACCATCGGTACAGTCGCTGCAAGTACAGAAACAATCATAATCGCAGCCATTGAAATACCTATTATCGCTTTGCCTTTCATCTTTGTTTTTATTTTTTCTTTATCATCTCCTTTTACCACGACTATTAGCTGGGCTGGTATAAAAGCTTTTTGGTATATCTACGTTTCTTATCTAATTGCGACACACCACACATCATAAAAATCATGTTATTCCCTTCCCTATTTCACTACATTAGAAGCCACCTATGAGGGTGCCATATTTTATAGTTTCTGGTATCTCATCGGTTGAATATTGAATAGATCACAGTGCCTCACCTAGCCCTTGCTGCTCCCAAATATTTTTCAGCCACACTTCTGCAAACATTGTCATATCTGCCTGCTCCGTCTCGTCAATGCTTACCGCTTTCCCGTCCTCTATCAGCACACCAACACTATGACTATTTACTGCATCCTGCCATATCTCCACCGGATAATATCCGCCGTCTTCCGCCTTTATGAATAGCATTTCCGGGTCTCGCATAAGGTCGCCGTGTTGTTCGTAATAGTGTGCAAGTGAGAATATATGACCTAAATTGCACTCGCCGATACATTCTACATGAAGCGCCATGAACGTTCCTTCTGTGTTGTCGATCTTCCTATGGTCACTTACTGACATGCCTTCTGTCAGTGTATCCATTACCGTTTCTGCCTGTGGCGATAATTTAAGCAGTATCCTAATGTCTTCTATGTTTGCGGTCATCTCATCTGTTGGATATTATAGCGGGCCATATATCTTGCATCATAGTCTGAAATAGCGCCCTGACCATTGCAAGCAAGGATGAAAGACGTGATAGCTTTGGACGTTGTTAATCCTTCTGTCTTGCACAACTGCTCAAATAGCGTTTTCTCATCTGTTCTGACTTTCGCTGAGATGGCGGTCATGTCTTCGCTTGGCATTTGTTATCACTGGTTAAAATTTGGTTTATCCCATTAAAAAGCTTTTATTGTCTGTCCTTTTTCTTTTCGTTATGCTTACGAAAACATAAACTTTAGCCTGTTTTTCTATCTACCACCATAAATTCACATAGCGGGTATTAGCCGATACAGGTAAACAGCACATGAGGGAATTTAACCCTCTTGCTGATTAGGCTACGAGGCATCCGATTGAGCAGATAATACACATGCTTGCTCATTTACTTTAGGACGTGATTGTTTGAACATCATCAATTATCACCCATCCAGAACCATACACATCACCCTGTTCTGGGCGATTCTCAATGATAAATAGTATTTTACGCACTTTCTGTAAATCATCTAATTCACTCTCACCGTACCAGCGTTTAAATAGAAGAAATGGTACTTTAACAGGTACCCAATTATCTGTGGCCGTTGCTCTGCCTGAACTAACAAATTGTGTTGTATCTTCATATTCCAGTTCAATTGTAAGCGTATTAGGCCCACCACTAGCTTTATAAAAAAAATAATATTCCCTCTTTTTCAAATAATCTCTCTGGATTAATTTCCTTATAAATGGATACAGAACCATTCTTTTTCAAATCGTAGGAAATTTCAATGGCATTACCAGTCCTCCCAACTATTGATTTAATAATTATTGAAGATTTGTTATCTTCTCTGTATGTTTTCCAGCCCCAAGTATTATTCATTCTATCAATGATACAAGGTGTTGGAGTTGGTGGAGTAGTTGTTGCAGGCGTGGGAGTAGGCGTTATTGATAGTGTAGGTGTGAGGGGAGATAAATAGGCTCCCCTGCAAAATTGATCCCTACAACAAAAGTCACTATACCCCGTTTTGAAAAACGGGGCATCATATTATCACTTATATGATTGATTTGCTCTCTAACATTTTTATATATTGCTCTAGAGATTTCGTACATTCGATAAAATCTTCTAGTTCTTCTTTGTTATCAAATTTTAATTGTTTACGGATAGCAGAGAGTAAACTATCATTGTATTCTTTTCTACCATGACTCAATTTTGTATGGATTTGAGTTTTCTTTCCGTCAATGTAAAGAAAATAAAAGATATGTTTCTTTTTTTCATTTTTTACAAATCCCTTATTTATTAGCGCGGAATCTATTTTTCTCGTCTTAATTGGCATCGTGTGTTATGTTTCATCAACTATCAAGGTCAAAAGTTTTCGTTTTATTATTTGTGCGGATTTTATTAATTTTTCATCATCCTCTCTTCCAATTATTTCATATAAGACATCAAGTTCTTCTTGAAAATCTTCTTTACATTCCTCTAGTGTAGGGGCAGATACTATTATGTCCAACAGTTCATAATGGAGAATATATCTTTGATTCGATAATTTTGGTTTTATCTCTATAGGAGTTCTTAATTTTATTTCTTTATCTTCATAATAGATTTTATTAAAGTTCATGATTTCTTCACTTTGAGATACCATAGAAGGAGTATAATTACTTCGATAGTTTATTAAACCTGGTATTATAAATTGTGAAAAGGCTCCAATTTCTTCCATAGATGATTTACTTCTTTTAATTCTAATAGCGTAACTGTCCATTCCCCTTTCCTTCCAATATATCTCGCTAACTTTTTTTATTCTTTCTACATGTAGCATGCTTGTTATAGTAGTAGCGTTCATTGCTTCTACCCACCCACTTCTTTCCGTATTTTCAGCGGTAATCAATTCATACTTTTCTCTTTCTCCAGTACTATGACCAGTAAATCCACCAACAGGGTTATTATTAGTATCCATTCCGTTTTCTTCCGTTCTTCTTTCATTCTTTCATTCTTTCTAGTTCTTCATTAAGAAGTTTCACTATCGCCTCAAAATGTTCAGGTGATACCCTAATTCTAGTATGATGTTCGATATAAGGGTCTATAGATTCTAGTCCCTTTTCTCCCCCTTTCTTTCCCTCCTCTTCTAAAGCACCAAAATCGAGAATGACAGACCTACCACCAACAATCACAGTCGTAACTTCAGAAAACTTATCCCTGTAGTCATTCCCTTTCTTCCAATCCAGTTCAGCAGCGGAGATTACTCTTTCTTCTTTTTCCTCACTCATGTATAATCTTTATTAACTTCGCAGTATTAAAGCCTTTCTATTTTTGCCGATATATATGGAAGTCACTTACCCCGTACTTAGTACGAAGCCTTGAGTTAATATAAAGTTTGCTTTAGAGGCTGTCCCACAATTCAAAATTGGACGAAAAGGAAAGGCGTATAGTGCGCTAAATCCAAAAAGAAGGGGGATTTTTGACGTTAAAATCAATTGTGAGACAATCTCTATAAAGTATAGCCATCAAAATGAGCAAAAACCAAGGAGTATTAACAGGAATCGCTTTAACGCTCCTTTTCACATGCATAGCATTAGCAACTTCAACCTCCTTATCCGCCACCTCCGATGTGATTATATACTCCTTCGACCAAAACCCTGCGGGAAGCGATGACGGCAACGAATGGGTCACCTTTCACAACCCAGCAAACGAAAGCGTGGACATCGGAAATTGAACTTTTGAGTTTACCCACGGCACAACAGCAATTGACTGGATAGCCGAAGGCACTACCCCTTTACCCGGGTGCCTATTGTACCTACACCCCTCATTATCGGTGGCACAACAATAGCGAAGAAGCGATAATCATAACGTATTTGAAGAGATGAAAGGTTTTAGGTTTTAGGTTTCAGGCTCAAGGGTACTCACACCTGACAGCACACACTGTAATAAACTAACGTTTCTTATAGAGATTAAAAGGAGATGATAGACCCACTTTTGCCGCTACTATTGCTCATTGCATTTTCAATGCTCGGAGTACTACTAGGCACGATAACAGGACTTGTACCGGGCTTCCATCCAAATAACGTTGCCTTTATCCTACTCGCTATAGCACCTATGCTATTATCCAAGCTGCAGTTCGTAGATGATTTTGGCATTTCTGCGACCATACTTGTTGTTGCGGTCATACTCGCAGCTTCCGTAGCGCATACCTTTTTGAGCTTTATTCCAGCAGCATTCGTTGGAGCACCAGAGGGTGACACAGCACTCTGTTTACTGCCTGCGCACCGTTTACTGCTGGAGGGAAGAGCATACGAATCGACTGTTCTTTCCGCCATAGGCAGTTTTGGTGCGGTTATTTTCGCCTTTGTTACACTTATCCCATTCTATTTCGTCTTCATCGAATTGCAATTCTACGATATTATTCAAGGCTATATGCTCTACATCCTAATAGGGATTTCCGCCTTGCTCATTCTCACCGAGAGCTTCAGTGAACAGATGGAGACATACGAAGCTATCCTACTTTCTTCCTTCGTCTTTATCCTCTCGGGATTGTTCGGCTATGTAATACTGGATATGCCGTCAACATGCTCATTCCAGTCGTCACTGCTTTTTCCTGCACTAACCGGCTTATTCGGACTCTCAACCATTTTATATTCGCTGTTTCATACGCCCGAGATACCAGAGCAAATGATAGAGGAGCCCGAGATAGAGAAAGGGGAAACAGTGAAATCAATTATATCCGGTTCGACTCTTGGCTCTTTTGTTAGCTTCCTGCCTGGAATCACATCTGCACACGCAACAGTGATGGCAATGCTTGTAAGAAGGAATAGGGAGCCCGAGCAGGTGATCACGACTTTAAGTGGTGTCAATACGGCAAATGTTATTTTCTGCCTGGCGACACTATATCTAATTTTTCGCGCGAGGAGCGGAGCAACGATAGCAATAAGCCGCCTACTGCAAGTTCAAGCCTGGGAAATGGTAATACCGCCGTTATCATTGGTATATCTGTTGATAGCAGCGTTAATCGCAGCCGCATTCTCGTTCTTCATTACAAAATACATGGGGAAGCAATTCGCGCTAATATTTACGAAACTGCCATATAGAAAGATGCTAATAGGTGTCATTTTCTTCCTTTTTGCGCTTGTCTTCCTTTTTACTGGCGCGTTAGGATTGCTTACGCTTCTCGTAGCCACATGCATTGGTCTTGTCCCTATCCATTTTGGCATACGCCGTAGCAATTGCATGGGCGTATTACTATTACCGATAATCATAAGATTGTGGCTGCTGTAGACTTAATTTAATAACACCCCGGATATGCACTAATTTCAAACTGCTAAATACAAGAGAAAAATAGATTTATATAAATAGCATTCTGACTATTCAAGTGTTTAGTTTAGCAGGTGCACGAAATGAGCAGGAAACAAGAGACAGTAAGAGTCACGATAATTGGATTTGGGTATGTGGGACGCGGCGTGGCAGAAGTGATAAAACGGAAACATGATGCGATAGCAAGAAAACACGGAATAGACCTAAAAATTGTCGGCATAGCAGACTTGAAAGGCAGTATTGTGAATGAGAACGGACTGAGTGAGGGAGAGATAATGAACCTCAGAACAGGCAAAAACCTAAAAGACATCTCAAGTCTGGATCTAATAAAAGAGGTAGAGCATGAGGTTATGGTGGAAACGACACCAACTAATGTCGATAATGGCGAGCCGGGATTAACTCATGTACTTACAGCATTAGAGTCAGATCGGCATGTAGTAACCTCGAATAAAGGGCCAATAGCATTAGAGTATAAGAGGGTTACGGAACTCGCAGCGAAGCGTGGTAAAGAGCTAAGATTTGAAGCTTCGGTAGGCGGAGCAATGCCATTAATCTCACTGGTGAAGGAGAATCTCGCGGGCAATGGGGTTATAGCAATAGAGGGCATTTTGAATGGCACTTGCAACTATATTCTAACGCGGATGGCAGAGGAGAAGCTGCCTTACGAGCATGTGTTAAAGGAGGCGCAGGGGCTAGGAATCGCAGAGGCTGATCCCTCCAAAGATATAGAAGGAATAGATACTGCCGTGAAACTAGTCATCTTAGCTAATTCCATCTTTGATATGAACGCAGCCTATAAAGATGTTGAAGTGACAGGGATTACCGAGATAACCCCGGAGGCGTTGAAGCTGGCAGATGACGAGGGCTATGTGATAAAATTAATAGGCGAAGTAGACAATGACAGCAGCCTGAAAGTTGCGCCCCGGTTAGTCCCGAAAGGGAATCCGCTAAACGTCGGTGGTACACTGAACGTTGCAACTATAAAAACCGACTTAGCTGGCGAAATCACAGTCATTGGTAAAGGTGCGGGTCCTATCGAAGCGGCAAGTGCTATCCTCTCTGATATAATAGGTATTTACACCTGAGGTATGTGCAGATTGTTATTTTGAAACGTTATATATTGGTAACTTTTTACCAACCTCTGCGCTCTCTGTGAACTCGGTGGTGAATCGGACATTGTCAAGCTATTTCTAAAATATCTTTTACTCTGCCGATTTCACCACTTTCAAGACGAACTTTAATCCCATGTGGATGTGTCCGAGAATTCGTTAGTATGCGTTGGACAACGCCTGTTGTAACTTTACCGGTTTTTTGGTCTTTTTTTAATACTATTGCAACATGTAACCCCAAAGAGATATTAGCTCGAATAGTTCCATCCATATTTAAGTTCTCCTATCGATTAGATCTTGGATGAAATATTGTAAAACTCCGGTATATCCAAACGTATTTTGCATTTTCTTCCCTTTTCGCTGAACTTGTTCACTCATTTTTCCCCTACCAACTTTTAAATAGATGAAGGT
>QBUN01000242.1 GCA_013180565.1 Candidatus Methanophaga sp. GoMg3.2
CATATATATCTCTGAAAGCGCGTGTCGAAGGTATTCTATATGACCATTTTGGACTTAAGTGTATCAGGTCTCGAATTTTACAAATTGAGGAACGATACGAATTTTATCGCCGCAGAAAATCTATTTTACCCGTGCTTTTGGTGTGCATACATAAGCAGATTGAGTTACATGAGACGACTCAATCAAAGAAAGATCCGGTGGATCATACGGGAAATGGATCATGGAACTCCCAGCAGTTCAATTGCAGCCGTGCAGGAGGTAAGCCCGCGAAGAGTTCAGCAATTGTACAAACAGTACAAAGATAGCGGTAAAATACCAGTTTTACAGAAGTGTGGCAGGGAAAAACGGGAGTTAACTGCAAACGAAAAGAGCATAATACTCGATGCTCATAAAGAATACAAAGTAAATGCTTTAGCGTTGGAAAAAGTAATAGACAGGTATTATGGAGTGCATATACCCCACAATCGCATTCATCAAGTGCTTAAAACTAATAACAAAGCAAAAGACGAGCCTAACAAACAAAAACAACGTAAATGGGTCAGATATGAACGAAAGCACAGTCTGAGTTTGGTGCATGTCGATTGGCACGAACACGGCGATATACAGGTAATAGCGTATCTGGACGACGCTTCCAGGAAGATACTCGCCGCAGATGAGTTTGATAGTGCAAATATTGAGAATGGTATACGTATACTGGGCAAAGCTGTCAAAGAAGTAGAATTTTACGGACCTATCAGAGCGTTACTTTCCGATAACGGCAGTGAGTTCTCGAGTCACTGGAAACACAAAAAAGAAGGTTCGACCGGTATATTTCAGAAGCATCTGGAACAATATGGGATAAAACATATAACAACGAGCGTAAATCACCCGCAGACGAATGGTAAACTTGAGAAATGGTTCGACTTGTACGAACGGAGGAGAGACGAATTTGATACGTTGGAGGGATTTATAGGCTGGTACAACGATAAGAGACCGCATGCAAGCCTGGATTTTGAGAATGCAGAAACGCCATCGGAAGCGTTCACGAGAAAATTGAGACCGGAGGATGTGTTCCATGCTATGGTGAACTTGTTTGGGTGGTGATTGGTATGAGTAAATCTATTTAGAGTAATACGGAACTAGGCGAAATTAATTCAGGAAAACACACTTTATGGTAGTTTAATTTGCAAACACGATGAAAATGTTGGGTACGATGGATGAAAAATTAAAAAATCACTGACTTTTTCTATTGTGCCATTTCGAGCTGCAACGAACGCCATTGGGTGGTCAAGAAGTGCATTTTACTAAGGAAGAGAAAGGATCAAGTGAAAGTCATAGTGTTCCTTGCGATCTGACCACGGTGTATCTCAAGATCACGAAGCAAAATAGCACTTACACCGGTTACTGGAGTACCGATGGCTCCAGTTGGACTAAGGTTTACCAGTACAAAGATCTCAAGTTCTCCAACCTCAAGATCGGATTCAGTGCGTACAATGGTCGTTCATTCGCACCTGAGATTCCTGCTGATTTCGATTACATCTGTGTGGCCCCAATAGGTGCTGTGCCCACACCGACACCAACGCCGAGTCCCACGCAGCAATTAAAAATATCGGATTTACGGGGGACTCTCAACACCGATAATGAATGCAACCTGTACGTGGCTGACTATGGCAATAACCAAGTGAAAATGATCAATCCTGATGGAAGCGCTACCACCTACGCAAGTGGAATTGATCGACCCCGCTACCAAGTATTTGACTCCGCCGGGAACTTATATGTGGGCTCCTTTGACGGGAATATCTATAATGTCTCGGCTTCCGGGGGAAAGACAATCGTTGCAAGTGGAATCTGGAGCCCACAGGGTATGGGTTTCGACAGTGCTGGTAACATCTACGTGGCTGGCGGTTACGACGGAAAAATACACTGCATAGCTCCCGATGGATCCAAGACCACTATGGATTCCGGTTTCGCCTATCCCAAGCATCTGGCAGTTTACTCTGATGGAACTATGTACGTTGTTGAGAACCAAGGGACCTTGATTGTCAGGATTACTCCAGAGGGTGGAAAAACAAGCCTGATAGATCTTGGTGAGACTATATCGGGTATGGCAACTGACGGAGAATACCTTTACGTATCCCACGCGGATAAAATATCCAGGATAGATACCTCTGGACAGGTCACCCAGATTGCAACCGATCTTGATCAGCCCAGCAGCCTAACAGTATGTAACGGCAGCGTTTTTGTCACTGTAAGTGACGGAATTGTGAAGCTGCAGATTTCTCTCGTGTCAGGAGCATTAAAAATATCTGATTTGCAGCCTGGTCCTGAGGATGGTAAGGATGTGCATGTTTATAGCTACACGTACAGAAATTGGGATAATGCAAATTGGGGTACTTACCCCGTGCTTGTGGTTAGTTACAAGGGGATACATTCGGGAGTGGATTGCATAGATAGAACTTACATTGAATTTGATTTATCCTCGTTGCCAAGCGATAGGGAGATAGCTAATGCAACACTGAGCCTCTATTGCTATAATCAGGAAGGAGAAGGTGCTGAGTATGCCGTGTACAGGGTGACGGAACCATGGGCTGAGGGCGAGGGAACCTACCATTCCGGGGAGGTTGAGCCTACTGCACCAGAGCCAGGGATAACCTGGAATCGACAACCTTCTTTCGATTCAACTCAAGCTTATGCCACGGAGTTCATAGCCCCGGGTAGTGCCCCACGATGGATCAATCTCGATGTAACTAAGCTGGTCGAGAACTGGTATGACGGGAGCTTGCCAAACTACGGAATAGTGTTGAGGCTTGTCGAGGAAAATGGCTCTGTTAAAGTTCTCTATTTTCACTCCTCGGAGAGTGAGGAGGCAGAGCTAAGACCAAAATTAGTGGTGACGTTTTCTGGGGGAGAACAACCTGTCCCCACGCCAGGTGCAGGGCTCGTCCTCCACCTCCCGTTTGACGGTAGCTACAACGACACTTCAGGATATGGGAACAACGGCACACCCAGGGGAAACATGCACTTCACCCCCGGTGTGGTTGGGCAGCAAGCTGCATACTTTGATGGAAAGAGCTATGTTGAGATCCCAGACAGCAACTCGCTGGACCTTTCAAGAGCCTTCACCTTTTCCGTTTGGCTGTATAAGGAGGATGCAGGATCAGGTGGATGGGCGGTCGTACTGTCAAAAGGGGACACAGCTGCGACAGACGATAATTCCCCCTATGCTCTGTTCCACGCATCTGGACTGTCGCCAACCGTGCGGCTAACGAAGGACAATAGGTATACCTACCTCACATCCGCGGGGGCAAAAACGGATTTCAAGCAGTGGCATCACCTTGGTGTAACCTGGGACGGGAGGGATGTGAAGTTCTATGTCGATGGACTGCGAACAGACACGCAGACATGGGAAGGCCCTCTTCCCAACTCGGCGCGCAGCCTCCTCATAGGCTGTGATCCTCCAGGCGCCACCGAATACTTTAGAGGAATGATGGACGACCTGAGGATATATGACTATGCCCTCTCGGCTAGTGACGTCCAATCTGTCTACTCGGGCGCAGGACCTGCTCCAACATCAACACCTAGTCCCACGCCAGCAGGACACAAACTCGTTGCGTATTATCCACTGGATGGGGACACGCAAGACCATTCGGGGAATGGGAATCACGGCACAAACCACGGTGCTACTTTTGTCTCTGGGATTAGTGGGCAGGCGTTGAGTTTTGATGGAAAGGACGATTATATTAGTACAGATTACACTCAAAATGGTGTTACAGGATATACAATAGAAGTATGGGTAAAAACTACGGATTCTTGCAACAAAAAGACTTTTGTTCAAGATCGGGGTTCTGGTGCAGGAAAAAGTCTTACTTTGGGTATGGGTCAAAGCGGTGGTGGATTTGGTTCTAGTGGTCAAGTTTTCTATATAC
The DNA here is from genome assembly GCA_013180565.1 of Candidatus Methanophaga sp. GoMg3.2. The sequence goes on from QBUN01000242.1 coordinate 3,906, forward strand.
TTGATAGCGCGGGTATAGATACCGGTGTTCATTCAGTTCAAACTATAAATGATAACAATTGGCATCATGTAGTTGGCGTATGGAGTGCTCCTCCTGAAACAGAAATAGATCCATCGCAGTTCAAAATATATATAGATGGTGTCCAGGTAACAACCACAAGTGGAAATTGTGATAGTAGTAGCCACCCTAAATCGCCTTTAACTGGTTTGGGCGGAACTAAAATAGCCAGACACGATGCTTGGAATACTAATTTCAATGGCATCATTGACGAAGTCTGCATATACAACTATGCCTTAACTGCTAGTGAAATCAAAGCAAATTATAATAAAATTAAAGTTCCAACACCCCCACCAACAGGTGTACTCCTAGACGATTTTAACGATAACACCATTAATCATACACTCTGGGTCGCCCATGTAACCGGTTCTGGCCCAACAATTGCCGAAACCAATCAAAGAGTGGAAATCACAATTCCGGCTGACTCATCAGGAGAGCTTTTTGGGGCTGGGTACAGTAGTATCTGCAAGTTGAGAGGAGACTTCGATATACAAGTTGATTATGAACTTCTTGTTTGGCCAAGTGCAAATGGTGTTAGGATGGGTTTATCAGCAGGGGGAAGACACGGACACATGGAACGGGTTAGTTTTAGCTCGAGTGATTTTCCAGTGAAACCCCGCGAAGTGTACCTCACCCACTTTGCTGATGGTGTTCATGGAATAACTGCCACAAGTGATTTATCAGGTAAATTAAGACTGGTAAGAAAGGGCAGCATGCAGACAGGATATTATTTCGATTCTGGCTCCATTAACTGGATTGCTATACACTCCGCATCTGTGACTACTGCCGACACATCTTTTTCAATCGGTGCATGGAGTGCTGACAACTGTTTTGCAAACCAAAAGGTAAAGATAGCATTTGACAATCTCGTTGTGAATCAGGGAGAGGTGATTTGCCCCGGCACAACAACACCTACTTGGTGTGATTATTTTGACAGCGCATCTCTCGACCCACGATGGTCTTGGGTGCGTGAAGACCCTACCCATTGGAGTTTGACAGATCATCCCGGCTCCCTGCGCCTCCCCCCCCAGCGGGGAGCCCTCTACCCA
>QBUN01000241.1 GCA_013180565.1 Candidatus Methanophaga sp. GoMg3.2
ATAAGTCAGGGCTGTACGTAGACGTAATAAAGGAAGCGTTTTTGAGAAGGGATGACATATCACGAATATTGGAGGACGTTTCGGGACGGCAAATGCCCAAGGACTGGACACCGTTTAATCCGATCTGTGACGCTTGTGGCCGAATCACATCCGCAATTGTAACCGGTTATGACATAGAGAAGGAGGAAGCGTATTACGAATGCGAATGCGGGAACAATGGCGTTGCCTCGTTTACCGGCGGCGGTAAATTGGCATGGCGTGTGGATTGGGCGGCAAGATGGAAGATACTTGGGGTTACTATCGAGCCCTTTGGTAAGGATCACGCCGCACCCGGTGGCTCTTTTGATTCAGGAAAGCGAATAGCCACAGAGATTTATAATTATGATGCGCCTTATCCCATCCCCTTTGAACATATCCACTTGAAGACCCAGTCAGGAGAGGGCAATAAGGCAAAGGTTACTTCTATGTCTTCATCTAAAGGAACGAACATCCCGGTGCATGCGATAGTAGAAGCAGTGCCACCTGCGATTTTAAAGCATGTTATCGTACGTGTGAGACCTGATAAGCATATTGAATTTAACCCCGCTCTACCGCTACTGTACCTGATAGACGAGTATGAGCGAGAGATAGGCGGTATAGGCAGAGGCGTTGCGGGAGAAATACCATTCCGGCATCTTCTGACACTAGTTCAAATTGCACGGGGTGAATTCTCTATTCTTCTTGAAGTCATCAAAAGGAGCGGCTATGCCATTCACGGCGATGACGAGGAACTAGAAGAGATACGTAAAAAAGCGGGATATGCAGAGAACTGGCTGCGGACGTATGCGCCTCCGAGTCTAAAGTTTGAATTGCAATTGGATGTGCCGACAGAGGAACTAAAGCAATTGTCCGAGCTGCAGAAAAAGGCGTTGGGGCGCTTAGCACAGGATATACAGGATGGCATGAACGCTGAAGATTGGCATAATCTGATATACGATGTTGCTTCCACAACAAAGATGGAGACGAAGGAGCTATTTCAGGCTATATATATGGCGCTCTTGAAAAAGCCTTCGGGGCCTCGTGCAGGTTGGCTACTTGCATCTTTAGACTCAGAATTCCTGCGCAGTCGATTCGAATCTGCGGCTGTGAGTATGGGTTGTGCAGCTACGTAACCACAATATCTCCCACTTCTCGATCATGCATGTCCTTTATATAAGCCATTGTGCCAATAAAGATCCGGCCTATCGTATAGATTAGAACTGCTACATACAACAAGCACACAAGGATGAACAACCACAATATATAATTCCATTCGCCTTTTAGCCCGTAGAAATCCTCTTTTGTATTGTTGGCCATAAACACCTCACCCGCTACCCGGTACTTCTTTGATGCGTCCTGTAAGTTTTGCTGGGCTAACTCATAGTTCGCAGAAGCCGTATCGTAGTCATAAGGATTTAAAAGCAGATGTAAGTCCCAGATTCTAACTAGGTTTTTATCCTTCCCTTCAAATATCTCGTGTTCCGCATCAAACCGCAGATCGTTTGCAGCACTCACTAATTCATCATGCTTGTCCATGAGCATGGAGCTCTCATAGACGCATTCTAAGCGCTTCTCTTTGTCACCGAGCAGACCATATACCGTAGCTGCAAGTTGATAAGAAAGAGCTGCTTCTAGCACATTCTCTTCTGCCGTTAAGCCGCGTATATCATCCTTTGCTACTGCGTGCACCACTGCATTGTTTATGTTCCAGCCGCGCAATTCAAGCATCTTCGCCTCGTCCTTCAATACCGCTTCTGTTGTCATATTTGCACCCGCGGAAATAGCATGTGCATAGTTCGATAGATCCCTATTGTACATATCTGAATTAGAGTCCACAGAGGATAGAGATACCGAAGCAATCAATAAGTTTTCTACCGCTTTATCGTATGTCTTCTCGTCTGTAAATACAATAGCATCATTCAAAGATGATAGAAGAGCAAGCGCACCTTTTGTCACGATAGGTATCCTTTTCCAGTCCACTTCCTCTATTTCACTTCCCTCTATCAGTTCCAATAGCTCTACCCCATTTGATATTATGGCCTCTGTAGAGGCAGGATAACGAGTATAAAGCGGACTGATTCTAAATGACCTGAACTCATCAACCATCATCGAGATGTTCATTGGCACTATCTTCGCCTTGACCGCTATTTTCTTCGCTTCTACCTCAGAAGCACTAAGATCGCAATCCCACGTATAGTCCTTCGGCACAGCCTCCAAGCCCGGTTCTATCTTGACCGTGATATTTCGTGAGTCCCCAGGTGGTATTATAGAGAAATTTTTCTCATCTCTTATCCAAAGTTTACCGTATTCGCCTTTAGGGAAAAGACGTAGATTCTGCACCGGCTTATAAAGATGGGTCTCTGTTATTGTTAGGTTCATCTCTCGCTTCTCATAGCCTTGATCTTTCAGCTCTAAAGGTCCGAAATCGATGGCTGGCTCTGCAGGCCAAAAATAATCAGAATCAGAAGAAATGTTAAATCCTACCGGCCATAATATCTTTACTGCTATCTCCACCGTTTCACGACCTGCCGCCCCTGCGTCTATTTGCAGTTTCCCGCGATGTGTCCCTTCTGAAGCATAATAAGGTGCTGTGATCTGGATCTTAAGATCTTCATCCGCCTTACCATCAACTTCGACCAATCCGGCATAGACACTTATAATATTCATATCAATCTCTCGTGGCTCGATGATTTTGCTGCTGAACTTCATCTTTTCATCGCCTTCATTTGTCACTCGCACATAAATGGCCTTTTCATATTCCGGTTTTGTTCCCCTTGGCTCATCAAACTTTATTTCCAGCTCTTCATCGTCAAGTTTGCCAAGCTTCGCTGGCATTAACATGTATACATCGATATGTATCCTGTTTGGACTTATCTGTGTATTGCTTGTGGTGCTGGATACAGAAAAGGACCATGAATATCGGTTGTGATCCGGCCTTCCCGGAGTTAGAGTGAAATGGATTTCCGCGGACGAGCCTTTTGTTATCTGTAGTTCTGTTTTATCCGTTTTAAGCCACTCATTTCCTGTTTCCTTTGCTATTCGTATGTTGACATCTTTATAGCCCCATTTCTCGCTGATCGTGACCGTTTCCGTGGGATTGTCGGTTCGACGAACCCTTCCAAAATCTATTGAGGATGGCGATACCTCAAGCATTGCATAGTATGTTATCGTTACATAGATGACGACCCGCTTATCACCTACATTGATCGTACATTTGTGTGTTTCATCTTCGCCCGATAGCGATGGAGTTGCCGTGACGGTAAACTGTACGCTGGTGGACGTCTTGGGGTCGCAGCTAAAAGAAGAAGGACCGGTAAGGGTTATATGCGGGGGGGTAGAGGGAATGTTTATATCACCACTAACAGTGGCATTTTGGTTATTAGTAATACTAAAGGATAGTGTCTTCGTATTATCTTCTGCCTGTCCGAATGACAAACTCACATCTCTATGAGTGGGGCTTACGTCATATGCACTTGCACTCTGCACAGAGCACAAAAGAGCTAAGAGTACAATAGCTACTATTGCAATATTAAACAATAAGCTCTTCGCCCAACCTCGTGTCATCTAAATCATCACCCCATTTCTTGAACTCCTTCCATAATATAACGACAATGAATGAAAGGATAAGAAGATAAATCCCGACTCGCAGAAGCGCATCAAGCATCAAGCTTTGAGAAGCATGTTTTATCTCATCTTCAATCCCTTTCACATTCTCCAGTTCTTTATCATTATGCCTCTCATATAGCCCCTTCGCTTGCTCAAACGAATCTCTCGCTTTTAGTATACCCATGAAATTAGAACCAAAGAAACCGGAAGTGGGATTTGTTGCATTGTCACGCTGCACCCGAGCCTCATTAATATATTCTGATGCCTTTTTCATATCCCGGTCGTAGATCTTTTCATTTCGCCTCGACTCGAACGCCATCCTGCTCGCTTCGCTGGGCTTGCCTCCTTTCTCGTATGCAATCGAACTTCTTCGTTCATAATCTATCTTCAGCTTCGTTTCGCCCGTATTCCTCGCCGCATCTTCGAAGAATTTGGCTTCCGCACGATAAAAACGCGTAAGTGCAAGCTCAGAAAGCATATGTATTCCATTTCTTTCCGCGGTCGGATATCCCTTGAGCGCATTTATGGAGATGTCTATTCTATCCGCAGCTTCTACCGCATTTATATGGTCTCGCGGGTCAGAACTTTCGCTTTCGTTTACCATTAGTTCAAAATCATCAATGATTCCGAGTGAAATATCAACCCAGGCCTTTGTAGTCGAGGTCACCTCTACGCCGCTCATGCCCTGTATTACCGTCTTCATCGTTGTCTTTGCAAGGTCTAATTTGCGATAATCGTCAAATAATTCGGGCTTATCCTGCGATAAAATATCCTCTAGTAGCTCTCTCTTCAACTCATCTGACCCGGCCACGATCGTGGCAGAAGAGAGGAATATGACGATGCCCAGTAGTTTTATCAACAGAACCAAACTTTGCCGCTTCATCAGAAAACAATAGGACCCAGATGCATTTATATATGTGCCCTTTCAATTAGAGAAATAATTCATAAAAATTACAAAAGGGATAAAATGACATACCTATTGATCGGAATAGGAAACGCAGGAGTGGCAATTCTCGATCCCTTGTTAGAATATAAAGAGATAAAAAGCGCTAAACCAATCGTTATAAAGCACCAGGCAGGGAATGATATAGAGAATAAAATAAGTGCCACTTTAAAGGAAGCAAAAGACATCTCATTCACATTCCTATTCGCCGGGCTTGGCGATAGTAATATAATGCCTCGGATAGCAGAAACGCTAAGTGGGCAAGGGCAAAAGGTAGTTCTTGTTGCTGTTTTACCTGCGAGTAGGAGGGAGAAAAAGGAAGTACTAATTGACGCATATTACGCGATGGAAAACCTTAAGGAACATGTGAACACGTTTATGCTCGTTGATAACCAGAAGATAGCGCATCTTCCGAATT